>CAKSHV010000151.1 GCA_934457515.1 uncultured Clostridia bacterium | reverse complement strand
ATGTCCCACATGGAATCGGTAACCGAAATGCAGCGCCCTGCCGCAATTAAGTTTTCCACCTTTTCGCCGTGCAGCGTGCCAAAGGGCAGCTGATAGCTCGGTCCGCGCTTGCGCCAGTCCGAAAACATGCCGCACGAGTCGGCAAAATCCTTGCGGATTTCCTTGTCGTCCATGGTGTACATACCACAGATTCGCCTTGTCATGCGGATTTGCGGAATGGTCGGAATGGTGACGGGAACCAATGTTTCGCCGCTTTTTCGGCGCTTTAAAATGTCATCTAAAATCTGTCCGTGGGACAGGCACACCATTTCGCTTAATTCTGCTCCGTCAAGCCCTTTAAATCTGCGGTCAATCAGCGGTTTCGGAGAATTTTGCTTGGCTTTATACTCCTCCGGCACGTCCGACGCACCGAGCTGACGCAAGGAAAGTCCGTTTTCGTTTACGTAATAATACCAGCCCGCAAGCAGGTTGCCCTGCTGAAATTCGGCTGTGTTTTCGCCCGCTAAGTGACACACGTCCGCATCGCCCGTGGCGTCTACCACCGAGCGCACCGAAATTCCTTGTCTGCCCGACTTGTTTTCGATAATCACATGGGAAATGCGGCCGCCGTCTTTTTGAACGCCGCAAACCGAAGTGCCGTATAAAATGCGAACGCCTTCTTTTATGAGCAGCTGTTCTGCCGAAATGGCAAACAGGTGCGGATTAAACTGCACTTCAAACCGCGGTCCGTTTTTCTTTTCTTCAAAGCTGCCGTTCTCCAGCCACGCCTTGGGATATTTTGCCTCCGCGCCGTATTGAATGGAGAGTTTTAATAATTCCTCCGCAATGCCGAAGGAAACCTGCGTTCCCTCGCCGTCATCAAGCGGAAGATAAATGGTAATTAAACCCGCGGTGGCAAGCCCGCCCAAAATAAATTCTTTTTCAAGCAGAATAACGTCTGCGCCGTTCCGCGCGGCAGAAAGTGCCGCGGCTATGCCTGCAACGCCACCGCCCGCAACGCACACATCGCACGAAAAAGCCGTATTTAGGGTGCTTGTTTCGGTTATACAATCCATGTTTATCACCTGTTTGGTTATTTTTCTCTATTCTATCACAGCTAAAATGAAAATGCAATTCCTTTTTTGTTGCTTTTTTTCTTAAATTTGTGTATAATACTCTTAAGTGAGGTGATTGGGTGCGCGTTCTGGATTTTGACAATACGATTTACGACGGCGAGAGCGTTTTGGATTTTTATTTGTTCAGCATAAAATACAATCCGCGCGTTTTAAAATATCTGTTTCCCGTGGTATATCATTTTCTGCGCTACCGTGCGGGGAAAACCACCGTTTCGGACTTGAAAATAGCAGGCAGAAAATATGCCGAAAGCTATGCCCGTTCGTTTTCGGACATTGATTCGGTGGTTTGCGCGTTCTGGGACAGCCATATTCAAAACATCAAGCCGTGGTATACACCACAGGAGGACGATGTGATTTTAACTGCCTCGTTTAACATCATCATGGAGGAAGCGTGCCGCAGAATTGGAGTTAAAAACTGCATTTGTTCGGTGTTGAACCGAAAAACGTTTAAGGTGGAGTATATAAACTTTAACCAAAACAAGTGTGAAACGTTTAACGCGCGTTTCGGCAAAGAAACGGAGATAGACAGCTTTTATACCGATAATTTGGCAGATATGCCCATGATAGAGCGCGCAAAACGCGCATATCTGGTTTGTAAAAACGACATAAAAAGGGTGAAATAAATGATTAAAAGAGAAGAAAACGGAATACCTTATTATACATTTAAAGAGCTTGACGACCCCAAATTTTCATTTGTGCGCTATGCGGTGTCCACCCGCCGCGGCGGCGTTTCAAAAGGCGAAACATTAGGCACGCTGAACATGGGCACCCGCACGGGGGACGATATGGAAAACGTGAAAGAAAATTACAGAATTTTTTTAAGCGCCCTTTCTCTTCCCGCCGAACGTGTGGTGCTGGGAAACCAAACGCACAGCTTAAACGTGCGGGCCGTTTCGGAAAAAGACGCGGGCAAGGGAATTTTCCGCGCACGCGACTACACCGATGTGGACGCACTGATTACGAATGAAAAAAATCTGCCCCTTTCCATTCACACCGCCGACTGTGTGCCCGTTACACTGATTGACATAAAAAACAAAGCCGTCGGCAATGCGCATTGCGGCTGGCGCGGCACGCTGGGCAGGCTTTCGGCTGTAACGCTTTCTGCCATGAAAGAGGCGTACGGAACCGATTTTAAGGACGTTACCGCCCTCATCGGACCTTGTATTCACAAGTGCTGCTATGAAGTGTCAGAGGATTTATACGAAACATTTTTGAAAGAATTTCATGCGATAGACCTTGTTTTTAAAAAGAATAACAAATTCTATCTGGACTTGCCGAATTTAAACCGCCTTGCTTTGGAGGAGGCGGGTGTTCCGACCGTTTTGGTGTCTGATATTTGCACCTGCTGCAACAAAGACGAGTTTTATTCCCATCGGGGCTTAGGGCCGAAACGCGGCGTGTTTTCCACGTTTGTTTGCAAAATTAAAGATTAAAAAAGTGCGGCAAAGCCGCACTTTTTTAGTCCTCATAAAGGTATTTTGAATGTCTGTAATACTGCGGCTTGTAACAAACCGACGAAATTTTCTTCCCGCTTATGCCATACTTCGGATTGTAGCCGAACAGGTTGATATACCGCACCAAATCCCCCTTTTCTTCGTCCATGGCAAGCATAACTTCCAAAAGCGCCTTGGTGTCGTCTATGGCGCGGTGGCTGTTTTGCACCTTGTCTGTCAGTTTATAGGTTTCAATGGCGTTTTCCAATTTGTGCGGATACTCGTGGCGGTCTTTGTAAACCGTCAGCGCGTCTAACATTTCAATGCCCCTTAAACTGTCGGACACCCCCGCGCGGTGCAGAAAATAAAACAGATAGTTCATGTCAAACTGCGCGTTGTAGGCAACTAACAGATTCTTCTTCCCCATAGCCAAAAGCGAGGCAAATTTTTCGGCACAGACAGCCGCGTCCAAGCCCTCGGTTTTCAGCATTTCGTCCGTAATTCCCGTTAAATTTGTAATCTCTTCGGGCAGAATCCACCCCTGCGGCAGGCGCACAAAATCGTCCATTTCATGCGTAATCCGAATGCTGTTTTCCGCCGTGCAGCGAATGGCGGCAAGCTCTATAATTCGGTCGTTTTGAAAATTTAAGCCCGAGGTTTCGGTGTCTAAAAAGAAAATCGCGTCATAGCGCTGAAATAAACTGTTCATAAACTGTCCCTTTTTCTTGATTTTTGTTTATTTTATCATACTTTGGCGAATTTTGCAAGAAAATAATTTGAAAATCGTTTTCATTTTTATTGACTTTTTCGTTTGTCTGTGCTAAAATGAAAACGGTTTTCAAATTGGAGGAAGAAATATGGACTATAAAACAAAGCAGAGAGAGGCTATTTTTTCATATATTCAGCAGCAGAAAAACCGTTATGTAACGGTTTCGGAACTTTTGCGCGCTTTAAAAGAAAGCGGCACGGATATCGGGTTGACCACCGTTTACCGCCACCTGGAAAAGTTAGAGGCAAAAGGAATCATCTGTAAATACCACATCAACGGTAGCAATGCCGCCTGCTACAAGGCTGTGGACAAGGAAGCCGAAAAGTTTCTGTTAAAATGCGAGGTTTGCGGTCGGCTGGTGCGCTTTTCCTGCCGCGATTTGGAGAATTTGTACAAGCATTTTAACCGCGCGCACAACTACGCCATTAATCCGTATAAAACAGTGTTTTACGGTCGGTGTGACCGCTGCAAGGAGGGTCAGAATGCTTAAAAAAGGAATTGCGGCGGTTCTTTGCGCCGTGCTGTTGCTGTCCGGCTGCGGGGCGCCGCAGAAGATAGAGAAAAGCGGAAAATTAACCGTTGTTTCGGTATCTTTTCCCGGCTATTCGTTCGCAAAGGAAATTGCGGGCGGCGCGGCGGAGGTCAGCCTGCTGCTGCCGGTCGGCACCGAGGCACATTCTTACGAACCGACGCCGAAAGACATGATTAAAATTCAAAACGCCGACCTTTTTATTTACGGCGGCGGAGAGTCGGAAAACTGGGTGAAAGAGGTGTTATCCTCCCTGGACAAGCCGATTGAAACGGTTGCTTATACCGATTGCGCTGCTCTTTTGGATGAAGAAGTTACAGAGGGCATGCAGGTGCGCGGCAGCGCGCATGAAACGGCGCACGAAACGGCTCATGACGAGGTTCATCATGAAGAGGGAAAAGACGAGCACGTGTGGACAAACCCGCAAAATGCCGTTTTAATCACGCAGGCAATTGCCGAAAAAATGTGCTAAAAAGATGAGAAAAACGCGGCGCTTTATGAGGAAAACGCCGAAAAATACATTAAAAAATTAAACGAACTGGACAAAGAATTTGAAGAAACGGTGCAGTCGGCAAAACGCAAAGAGATTATTGTGGGCGACCGGTTTCCGTTTTTGTATCTGGCACGGCGGTACGGGCTTTCGTTC
>CAKSHV010000150.1 GCA_934457515.1 uncultured Clostridia bacterium | reverse complement strand
CTTCAATGCACAAAATGCCGCACAAAGCACCGCCGAGCGCCAGATAAATCATAGAATATTTCTCGCCCAAAGCGGTAATCTCCGCCTTTTGCTCATCCGACAGTTCAACATGCTCGTCATCGAAAACAAAGTGTGCACTGCCGATAAGTGCCCGCATATTGCCCAATTTAGACGCAATGCCGTGCGCTACAATATACTCCACCTCGGCATGTTCTTCCCTATGCTCCAAATGGCGCTCGGATGCTGCATGCACAATGGCTTTTGCCACGCTGTGCGGGAAATGTTCTTCTAAGCACGCAGCAATTTTTAAAATTTCATTTTCTGTATAGCCGTTATAAGCAACCACTTTTGCAAGGTTCGGACAGGATACGGTAAGCGTTCCCGTCTTGTCGAACACAATGGTGTCCGCAAACGCATAGTTTTCCAAAAATCTTCCGCCCTTAATCATAATGTCGTAATTTGTCGCCTCTTTCATGGCGGAAATTACGCAAATGGGCGCAGAAAGTTTAATGGCGCACGAATAATCCACCATTAAAACAGACAGGGCTTTGGTTAAATTGCCCGTAAACGCAAATGTTGCGGCGCTTAATAAAAAGCTGAACGGCACCAAACTGTCCGCAAAGCGCTCTGCATTGGTCTGCACGCCCGACTTTAACTCGGACGAATTTTCGATCAGTTCAATAATGTTGTGTATTCTCGTGTCGTCCGGCATTTTGGTCACTTCAATATCTAATGACCCTTCCTCCGGAACGGTGCCGGCGTAAACCGTCATGCCGGCTGTTTTTAAAACCGGAACCGACTCACCCGTCATAGAAGCCTCATTCACGCCCGCAGAGCCGTCTTTCACCACGCCGTCAATCGGAATCATGCTGCCTTGGCGCACGCGGATAACATCGCCGATTTGAACGTTTGAGAGCGGAATTTGTTTTTCTGTTCCGTCTTTCACTTTCCACACCTTGTCAATGTTTAGTGCAAGGCTGTCCGAAAGGGCATTTTGCGCCTTTTCGCGGGTATACCCTTCCAAAAGCGAAGAAATGTTTAAAAGTGTCATCACGGTGGACGCCGCCGACGGCGACCCGCTTAAAATAGACGCAGAAATGGACACCGCGTCTAAAACATCTACGTTTAAGCGCCCGTTTGACAGACTTTTTAAGCCCTGTTTTACAAACGGAACGGCGCGCCAAACGGTAAGCGGCAGCGACAGAAACGAGGGCAAAAACAGCTTCATCAAAATGCGCTTGCGCACAATTTTGAATAAATCCTTTTTAAACTCCTCATCGATCAGGCGTGAACCCGAAAGGGCGCACTCTTTCAAGTCTTTGGCGGAGAGGGCCGACACCGCGTTTAAAACGTTTTGCCTTGACCCTTCTTTTACATACACCAGCATACCGCCGTTTACAGAAGAAACCGAGGCGGAACAGACGCCGTCTATGCCGGTTAAACAGCGAACCAGGCTGTCCTCCTGTTTTTTGGAAAACGCCCCCGCGCCCGCGCGCAAACGAAGTCTGGACGGTGAATCATAAACAATGGTATATTTCACGTCATTCTACCTTCTTTTCTTATTCGCCGTCTGCCTGCTGTTTTGCGTCATAGCAAATGTCTTCCGCTTCTTCTTTCATGTTTTTAAAAGTAACCTGCGCGTCGTTCTGCAGTTTAATGCATTTTGCAAGGCCCGAAACGCATGCTTTTCTTGTTTTTTCGCTCTTCAGCGCTTTCACGCCATAGGTTGCGGCAAGCGCACCGCCGACAAAATACAAGAACTTCTCATTTTTCAAACAATCCAAAATCTTCATAAAAAACATCCTTTCGTAAATAAATTTTATTATGCAAGGGAGCCGCACTTCAAAATTCGAAGTTCGGCTCTCTTGTTTTCAAAAGTTACTTTTTTGCCGCTTTGTGGCACGTTCCGTGCAGTGCACAGTGTGCACAGTTGCAGCCGCAGGAAGACTTTCCCGCTTTTTTGTTCTTCATAAGGCGGAGGACAATCAAAACCACAATTGCAAGCAATACAGCAGAAATAACAATGGTTCCCAAATTTTGCATAAGGTATGTCATAACATACTGCCTCCTTTTTCAAAAAGCACATGCTTTTATACTTATTTTGCTTTCAGCGTTGTTGCTTCTTTGTACGGTTTAAAGAGCATGTATACGATAAATGCGAGAACCGCTGCGGCAAAGATAACGCCGATAACGTTTATATTGCCGGTGAACAAGCCGCCGAACTGATTTACCATAAGCGCTACCGCGTAAGCGAATACGCATTGATAGCCGATTGCAAACCATGTCCATTTTGCATTGTTCATTTCACGCTTAATTGCGCCGATTGCAGCAAAGCAGGGTGCGCACAAAAGGTTAAATACCAAGAACGAATAGCCTGTAACTGCTGTGAAATGCTGCGCTAAGGTTTGGTAAACCGAACCGTCGCCGCCGCCATAGAGAATACCCATGGTGCCGACAATGTTTTCTTTTGCAACAAGACCTGTAATCGACGCAACGGCTGCCTGCCAGTTGCCCCAACCCAAGGGTGCGAAAATCCAAGCAATTGCGTTGCCGATAGATGCCAAAATGCTCGAGTCTAACTGTTCATCCGAAAGCATGGTAAACGAACCGTCAACAAATCCGAAGTAAGTCGTAAACCAAACCACGATGGTAGACAGCAAGATGATGGTGCCTGCCTTTTTAATAAACGACCAGCCGCGCTCCCACATGCTACGCAAAACGTTCATAACGGTCGGCATATGGTATGCCGGAAGTTCCATAACAAACGGTGCGGGATCGCCTGCAAACATTTTGGTTTTCTTCAGCATAATACCCGAAACAACGATTGCAGCCATACCGATAAAATATGCAGAGGTTGCAACCCAAGCCGAACCGCTAAAGATTGCGCCCGCAATCATTGCGATAAACGGCACCTTTGCACCGCAGGGGATAAAGGTCGTTGTCATAATGGTCATTTTTCTGTCGCGGTCATTTTCTATGGTTCTTGATGCCATAATACCCGGAACACCGCAGCCCGTGCCGATTAACATCGGAATGAAGGATTTACCCGAAAGTCCGAACTTTCTGAACACTCTGTCCAAAACGAACGCGATACGGGACATGTAACCGCAAGCCTCTAAGAAAGCAAGCAGCAAGAACAGTACGAGCATCTGCGGAACAAAGCCCAATACAGCGCCGACACCGGCTACGATACCGTCTAAGATAAGCCCGGACAGCCATTCTGCACAATTGGTTTTTGCAAGCAGATTTTCAATCAGAACCGGAACGCCGGGAACCCAAATGCCATATGCTGCCGGATCGGGCGCTTCGTAATCATACTTTTCGTAAACCGTTGCTGCCTTCTTAAGATCTGCATAAGAGGAAGTAACTTCTTCATCCGCCATGGTTTCCTCATCTACAACCGTGTAGGTTGCGCTGGGGATTGCTTTTGCGTCCTGAACGAATGCATTTAAAGCTTCTTTTGCGGAATTTACATTAAAATCTTCCGATTCGGTATCGAGTGCGGATTCAACCGATTCGGTATCAATGCCGTTTTCAGCTGCATATTCAATGTAGCCGTTTACAACCTGCTCTGCGCCGCCGAATTCATCAGCCACTTCCGTGTATGCCGCAGAACCGATGCCAAAGAGATGCCAGCCG
Organism: uncultured Clostridia bacterium; assembly: GCA_934457515.1. Classification (GTDB taxonomy): domain Bacteria; phylum Bacillota; class Clostridia; order RGIG6154; family RGIG6154; genus RGIG6154. Next base: position 897 of record CAKSHV010000150.1, on the reverse strand, counting down.
TCACCGAACAGACCGTCGTTTGCCCAGTCTGTTGCAGCTGAACCGACCGTTACCATAGAAATGTAGTAAACCAGGAACATAACAACCGCGAAAATCGGAAGACCGAGCCAACGGTTGGTAACCACTTTATCGATTTTATCCGATGTGGAAAGCTTGCCCGCATTCTTCTTTTTGTAGCAGCCTTTGATGATCTGCGCGATATATATGTAGCGCTCGTTGGTGATAATGCTCTCCGCATCATCGTCCAATTCTTCTTCCGCCGCTTTGATGTCTAATTCAATGTGTTTCAGCACGCCGGGGTCGATGTTTAATTTCTCGATAACTTTCCGGTCGCGCTCAAAAATCTTGATTGCGTGCCATCTCTGCTGTTCTTCGGGCATATCATGCAGCGCCGCCTCTTCAATGTGTGCGATTGCATGTTCAACCACGCCGCTGAACGTGTGCATGGGAACGGTTTTGCCGCTCTTTGCAGCCGCAATTGCCTCTTCAGCCGCTTTCATAACGCCGTCGCCTTTTAACGCGGAAATCTCAACGATTTTGCAGCCGAGTTCGCGCGAAAGCTCGTCAACATTGATTTTATCGCCGTTTTTGCGGACAACGTCCATCATATTGATTGCGATAACAACCGGAATACCAAGCTCGGTAAGCTGTGTGGTTAAATACAGGTTACGCTCTAAGTTTGTGCCGTCGATGATGTTTAAAACAGCGTCCGGGCGTTCGCCTACCAAATAGTTTCTCGCAACAACTTCTTCCAAAGTGTAAGGAGAAAGGGAATAGATACCCGGCAGGTCGGTGATGATAACACCGTCATGCTTTTTTAATTTACCTTCTTTTTTCTCAACCGTAACGCCCGGCCAGTTTCCGACAAACTGGTTGGAACCGGTCAGCGCGTTAAAC
>CAKSHV010000149.1 GCA_934457515.1 uncultured Clostridia bacterium | reverse complement strand
CTTGGGCGCTGCGGTTGACTGGAACGAAAAAACCAAAACCGTAACCATTATTGCAAGCATCCCCGAGCCGCTTTACTGGCTGCGTCCCTCATCCTTTGCGGAATACGGAACGTGGACTTTAAACAAAGGCGTGGACGGTGCGTTTGACTCCACCGCTTTTGTTGGTACTGCGAACGAGGCTGCCGGCGGACAGCCGGGCGAAGCGGACTTATCTCAAGTTAAACCCGCGGTTGCGACATTCTCTGTTGCAAAGGGCGGACAGTATTATCTTTGGGTTCGTGCAAAGGATTATGCAACCTTCCAGCCCGGTACCCGCTCTTTCCATGTGGCGGTTAACGGTGCGCAAAACTCCACAAAATTCGGCGCGCACGGTCAAAACGGCTTTAAATGGGTTCGTGCGGCGGATAAAGTTACATTAAATAAAGGCGAAAACACCGTGTCGCTTTTGGATACCTCGTGCTTCTATGCACGCTGCGACTCCATTCTGTTTTGCGAAAGCGAGGATTTTGTTCCGCCCGAAAGCGTAATCAGCATGAACGTTTTGGCGGCTCCCCTATCCATGGACTCGGTTGACTATCCCGATTTTCCGCGCTATGCCGTATCGCAAGGCACACCTACCGAATCGGCAGCCATTGAAAACGACAAAACAAAAATGGTATTTTATAAAGTGCCGACCGAAAAAGGTCAGGTTATCCAGAACGAAATTTACGCAAAAGACGCGTCAGGCGCGTGGGTATTAACCAAATCCCGCGATGAAGAGCTTGGATTCTACATTACCGAGGCGGACAGCGCAACCTACATAAACGGCGTTTCGAGCATGCGCATTTCCGAAATGGCATCTTACAACGTAACCTACACAAAAGACGGAAAACAGCACGCCTACAACGGCACAAACCCTTACCTTGCAGGCTACGGCGCATGGTTTATTCCGACCGATTATACACAGGACGGAAACACAGTAACTTTATACTTTGCAGACGGTGAAAAAGCAAACCTTTCCGCAACATACACAATAGACGACAGCGCATCGCCGTTAGTTACCGCGACCATGACGGCGCGCGGCGACGGCTACTACACCTTAGGCGGCTTTGAGGGCGGCTCGTTTACCTATGAAGAATATTCCGACGCGCTTGCGCCTATCCGCGTTATCAAAAAGCGTGTCCCCGAGGATATCGGCACGATTTTAGAGCATTTTATGTTCACTCCCATGGCGTGCTACACTTTAAATCCGAACAATAAATATTCGGCGCAGCCGGTTACAAAAGGCGTTGTGGTAGACCCTGAATGGATGCCCGAACACTGGGCGCATGTTGAAGACTCGCAGTTCGGCGTGAACATGAAAGCACCCGACAGCACCTATCGCGGCACGATTTTTGCGCCGATTTTGGGTCATGACGAATCAAAGCTTGCGGCAAACGAAAGCTACACTTTCAAGTATCGAATCATCAGCTCGGTTTCGGACTGGTATTCAAACTTTAAATATGTAACACAGGACATGTATAATGTTCACGATTACAGAAAGAACACCTACGCGACATTAAACGATGCAATTTTCAACATCAGAAAGCTGATGTTAGATGACAAATTCAGCGGTTGGGACAACTACTCGAAGGGCTATTATAATATAGAAGGAAGAAGCACCGTTTCGGAGGGCAATCCCATGCAGAACATTCAGGATTACCTGCTTTCCGAGGACGAGGAAATGCTTGAAAAGCGCGCAATTCCGACCCTTGCGGCATTCTTAACCCGCCCCGATTTGCACTTTAACCGTGAAGGCACATTTGAGGGAAGCTCGACCTATTGGGGCAGCATCACCGAGCCCTACGACATCGGTTCGCCCCGCGCGGGATTTAACGCAAACGTAATCGAGGGGCTTTATGAAATGACCCGCGGTCAGGTTCCGATTCTGCACAACTTAGCTCTTGAAAAAGGCGGCAAGGAGGTTGTGAACGCATACGGCAGCATTGCGCCCTTTGCAAACAACATTACCATGTATAAAACCACGGGCGACAAGGCTTATTTAGACAAAGCAATTGCGCAGGCAGACGAATACATTGAAACCATGTTAAAAGACCCCGAGGGCTTTATAAACCGCCCGCTGGTTTGGGTTGCGTTTGAGTACATCACCTACTACCCCAACTTAAGTTCTCTGCTTGATATTTACGAAATTACAAATGATAAAAAATATTTGGATGCAGCCGAAGAAACCGCGCAGCTTATGCTTACAGGTTTATGGTCTTCGGGACTGCAGAACGGCAGCGGCAATAAAATCATCACCGCAAAAGGGACGGTTGACGGCATAACCCAGTTCCACAACCGCGCCATTGACAACGACAAAAAGACCGATTTAACGCTTAGCGAAGTTACGTTTTACAGCAACTTTAAGTGGCGCGTGGGCGTCGGCTCGACCAAAGACGAGTTTAATTTTAAAAACGACGCTCCCGAGTCGCAGGTGGAAAAATGGATTCCCGAGCGCGTCGGTATGGGTTATGAGGGCGCGTCTACCTATGAATACGGCTCTTCAAACATTGTTATGCAGTGCTGGGCGGGCGACTTTATGCGCCTTGCGGAATACACGGGTGCAGAGGAATTTGCAACGGCAGCGCGAAATGCCATCATCGGCAGATTCGCAAACTACCCCGGCTATTATCAGTCGGATTACACCGTTTTCCAAATGCAGGCAGACTATCCTTACACAGGCCCTGACCACACGGGCATTTACTGGCACCATCTGCCGCCGTTTTTGGCTATGATTGAGGACTTCCTTTTTAGCCAGGTCTACACCTGGTCGGACGGAAAAATTGATTTCCCGTCTGCCCGGCAGCAGGGTTATGCATACTTTAATTCAAGACAATACGGGTTTAAACCGGGCAACTTTTTTAACGAAGCCGACATGTGGCCGTGGCTTGCGGAAAACACAATTGATTCCGGCGATTTACAGATTGACTGGTTGGCAGCAAGAAAAGACGGCAAAATGGGCATTGCGCTTATGAACGAATCGGACGATTCGGTAACAACTACTGTTACACTGAAAGACGGCGTTCCCGGCGGCACAAGCTATTCGGGCACAGCTTCTGTATACTTAAAAAACGGCAGCGCCGAAACGGTTACCGTAGCCAACGGTACGTTTGAAATTACCATCCCGGGCAAGACTTTAAAAGGCGTTGTTTTAGACATTCCCGAAGTGAAAGCACCTGCGTTTGCCGCATCAACCTATGCATCAAGTGAAAGCGCAGACCTTAGCGGAACGGTTTCGGAACACAAATTAGGAAAAGGATATACCCTGCAGATTAACCCGAACAACTATTATGCATATGTATACGTTACCGACAAGCCGAAAACATTAAACTTTGCCGAGCTGACCTACACTGTAAACGGCGTAACCAGTAAGGTGACCGCAGATGTTTATCCGTTTGAATTTATTGTAAAAGTGGACGATCCAAACGCAGAATTTAACTATTCTGTTAAAGGCTACGGCACAGACGGAAAAGAAATCGATTACGGCTCGGGCACACTGATGACCACGGCACACGCGAAAACGAAAGGAAAGGCCACCGTTTCGTTTGAGGGAAGCACTGTTACGGCGAATCAAATTGAAAATCCGTGTATTTTAATTGCGGCAAGCTACAACGGCGGGCGTTTGGTTGATGTGCAGATGAAAGATATTAAAGAAAACACCTCTGCCACCCTCACCGACCTGAATTTGAATTTCAAAAATGCAAACCGCGTTTCCGCCATGCTGTGGAGCGGCAGAGAATCGATTCGTCCGCTTTGCAATCCCGCTAATATGGATCTATAACCCGTGTCGAGAAAGCGGCACAATAATGCAGACACCATAGGTGTCTGCATTATTTATTTCCAATTAATTCCAATTTTACCTTAATTTATACAATCAGTATACAAAAATAGACAAAATCAAAGCCAAAATATCCAATTGTACATATACTTTTTGAAAAATATGCGATATAATGACAGTATCGGAAGTTACATTCAATTCAAAACAAAAAGAAAGGACGGAATGAAATGAAAAGATGTATCTCAGTTCTGTTGGTTTTTGCCATGCTTTTCGGCATGGGAAGCATTAGCGCATTTGCCGCAGAATCGGACACGACGCTGTTTATAAAACCCGCAGACTTTGCGGACCACCCGGGCAGCTGGAAAATTTTAGACGATCGTGCAAAAGACGCTCAGGGCGACGTTTTAATCGGCACGGCGGACGGAAAACCGGAGGATACCATTGCAGCCGCGGTTGCAATTGATGTTCCGGCAGACGGAAAATACAATGTGTATGTCCGCACGCGCGACTTCACCTCTGCCTCCGGCAACCGCTATTCCAACATTCAGGTTGGCGACACGGTTTTGGAAAAGAAAATCGGAAACACAGGTTCTGACTCCTGGAGCTGGATGAACGTGGGCACGGTTGACCTAAAAAAAGGTGAAACCGTTATCCGTCTGCACGACACGGGCGCGTTCTGGGCACGTGTTGAGGCAATTGCCTTAACCACCGAGGGTTCTCTTCCCGCCTATGCCGAAGACTTAAGC
>CAKSHV010000148.1 GCA_934457515.1 uncultured Clostridia bacterium | reverse complement strand
AAGAGCCGTGCGAGGTGGAGGTTATAAGCGATTCGAAATATGTGGTGGACGCCATTGTGAAAGAGTGGGTGTATACCTGGGCGGACCATGACTGGGTTAAATCAGACAAAAAGCCGGTTTTAAATGTGGATTTGTGGGAAGAACTGTTGCTTTTGATTGAAGGACATGTTGTTTCTTTTACCTGGGTGGAGGGGCATGCAGGACACCCCGAAAACGAGCGCTGCGACGCGCTGGCGGTTGCGGCGGCAAAAGGCAGCGACCTTGCGATTGATGAAGAGTATGAAGAAAACGAATGAGAATTAAAAGGCCTGTGCAGCATTTGCTGCACAGACCTTTCTTTAAAAAACAGACCGCACAATGTGGTCTGTTTTTTAGGGTCAGGATTATTTAAACAGTTTAAAGTTACTTACTTTCCATTTTCCGTCCAATGAAAGGTCCATGTTGTCGGTTCCTTTAATTACGATAACGGTAGATCCGTTGTCACGCATTTCGTTGCCGTTTACCTCGGAAGTAAATTCAAAGGATTTGCTTCCGTCGGGAGAGGCAACCTTGCCCGACGCCTTTAAGCCTTTTAAGGAATTTTCTGCAATGCTAAACGGAAAACTGTTCGTCGCTGTAACCACGCGAAGTGTGTTGTTATCCGATCCAATTCCCCAAACGCTAGGTGTACATTCTTTAAAGTTACTCGGAACAACAGAGGCTGAGGAATTATCAGTCTTTTTTTTATTTTCCGTATTCGGCGCCGAGATTGTTTCGGCAGGTGCATTTAACACCTTAATATCAGTTGCAGTTTCAGGATAAAGTGTACAATAAGTTGCTTTAATATCATCGGTCGGAACATCGCTTGTTGGTACAACATTTAAAACAATACGATCACCCGAAATTTCTGCATAGGCGACCTTTGTATTTTGCGTGTAGCGTGTTCCGTCATTGTCAATATACATAACCGCAATATTTATCTTATTAAAAATGGTTTTATCAGTAACGGGAAAGGGAAGTGACGAGCCTTTTGTTATAATGCGTACATACCCTTCACCGCTTCCAATTCGAACAGCTCTGAAGGAAGCATTTTCGTTTTTTCCCCAATCAATTGCAACACCATCTGTGGGGATCGGTATATTCACTGCAGTAGATGAAATAAATTCATTTCTCACTGTAAGGTCATCCTTGTCCGCACCGTTTGAGAGGGGAGCAAGTGTGCCCGAGCCGTAGTCAACCGTGTTGCCGTCTTTGTCAAGTGCCGTTAATTTGTAAGTAAATTCAGCCGTTGCGGACGGAACTTTTACAATGGTTTCAAACGGGAATTCATTTACGGTAACCGAATTCTTTGTGCCGTTTACTTCATAATCAAAGGTCATGGACTTTAAGTTTTGGTCGGTTACATACATGTATGCAAAATATTCCTTGGAGTTCATCTGAATCACATAACCCTTACCGTTTTTGTGACTTGCCATGGTTTTCTGAACGTCTGTGGAGTAGTGCAGCGTATCGAGTGCATATTCGGGCGCTGTAACGCCGTCAATATTCATAATAACGGTCATAATGCCTCTTGCGGGAACGGTGATGGTAAATGTGCCGTTGTTTACCGCAATTTCAGACTTGTTTCCGTCTTTGTCAAACACTTTTGCGGTGCCTGTAAAGCCCTGTGCCTTGTCACCGAGAGTGATAACGGAGGTGGTGTCTTTTAAATCCTCGTTCATAAGCGCAATGCCCATAACGCCGTTTTTGCGTGCTGCAACATAGTCGATGTTTACCGAATCCGCACTTACCACGCCGCGCTTGTTCCACAGCCACAAACCGTCTGTGTCATACATTTTGCCCGGTCTGTGACCGTACTGCGCGCTTGTAAAATATGAATAACCCGAGTTTTCCATAATCGGAAAGTCAATTTTTTTGTCCGAACGCATCATGGACTCTGTGATTAAAAAGTCCTCAAGCATTGCCAGGAATGCGGGCGTATGCGTGCAGTAAATAATGCTGTATTCAGGACCCTCATAAGGGAATTCTTTACGCATGTAGTCGGTGTAGTAACGTTCCACATAGTAGCCCGGGTAGTTTGAAAATCTGCCGATAATAGCATTTCTTGCCTGTGCCAGGAACAGTTCGTCGCCCGTGTAGTACGCAAGGCGCACAAGGTACGGTGCCCAGGTGTTCATGGTAATATAGTTTGAGTGGCTGGGTGTGGGCGTAATGTGCTCGGAGGAAAGGCCTGTCGGTGCGCAAAGCCAGCCCGGAACGTCTGCTTCCTTGATGATAGATTTTGTGCCCGAAAGAGGTCCTGCTTCGCCATAGGGAAGACCGACTCTCCAGCGCGGATTTGTGCCGCGGTAGAACCAGTCTGCAAAGTCGGCATTGACAACATGCGCGTCTGCGGTTGCCTGCGGGTCTACATGATAGGTATTTTTGTCATAACCGTTCTGATAGCCGACAGATGAGAGGGAGGTAAGCAACTGATGTGCGCATTTTTCTGCCGCGTCTAAATATTTTTGTTCGCCCGTTAATTCGTATGCATAAACGAGAGGTGCAATATACGGAGTGAATGTGTCTAAAATGAACGAATGAAATTTTCCGTTTTGTGCATCGACTTCTTCAATAAGGCTATCGGCAATTTCGAGCGCATTCTCTTTGAAAATTTCGTCATTTGTTACACTATATAACGTTTGCTGCGTAGATAATGCGCCGAGCGTGTTGCCGGCAGCTTGTTTGGATACCGCATAATTTAAAAGATACGGCATTCTGCCCTGCGACATTTGATACAGCGAAGTTAAAACAGAACTATCCACCCAACTCGGAGATTCAACCATGCCGGGCTTTCCAAGATGCGATTTTCCGGTAAGGTCGGTTGTAAAATGCGGATTTCTGCGGCTTAATGCAAATGCAATGGTCGGCACAACGCGGTTTTCCAAAAACTCCTTGTCCTCCGTCATTAAATAGCGCTGGGGCGCGATTAACACATTGCTCTGCGATTCTGTTTCGGGATATTCCGAATAGCCAAAACCCATAGCTTTTTTGTCCCAGCCGCCATACTTGTCATCTGTCATGTAGTCGGTGGTGTTAAAAATTGCGTCGTTTAAATTGGAATAGTAGTTGGTTCTGATGTCTTTTACGTTGTAAATATCCTCGGCAACATGCTTAAAGGCGTCATACCACTCATTCGCCCCGCCGATAAAGCGGTAAGAGAAGGTGTATGTGCTGCCTGCTTTAAAATTCGAATTTTTCGTTCCGAAAATCGGCGCGCAGAGTGCCGCCTGCATGGCATTGTCTTCATTACGAAGCATATAGCCAAATCGCGATGTTTCGTTATAGGCAATGTCCTGCACCGTAGAGGACGGATCTACTACCAAGCCTGCTGTAATTAAGCCGTTTTCTGTCTTTTTGGTGTAGGTTACCATAGGTGTGTACATCAAGGGTTCATTGTATACCGCGTGCTTTTCGGGAACATTTTGCTTCATGTACGCAATCGGTGCGGTAACCGAGTCAAATTCGGAATCGGAAATCACATCGTCTGAGAAAAGCATAAACGAATAGGCACCGTCTTTGGAAAATGTCGCGCTTAAAGTAAATTTCGGTTCTTTGCACAAATCGTCAAACGAGCAGGTTACCGAAATGTCGGTACCGTTTCGCTGCGGATAGGAAAGAAGCACTTCGGTATCTGAAATTTTCTGCACGCTGTTTGCGATAAACCAAGTCGGAATGCCGGATTTGAAAAAGTTCTTTGTGGTAAAGCTGCGCTGCTTGCCGTCGATTGTTACAGTCGGCTTAAAAAGTTCGCCGTCAATGTGTGTCGGAATGGAGCCGGGTATACCGCGTTTCATTCCGTCATCGGTTTTGTCGGCAGACATCATTAAATAACCGAATTTGTCGGTTGCGTTTTTCACTTTTACCCATGCGCCGTCTTTTTTAATGAAAATTTCGTTTTGCACATAAGCGCCTTTTTCGTTGTTAAAGCCTTTAATGAAATTGATTTTATAAGAATCGTTTTCAATCGATACGGTGTCCTGTGGAGCGGCAATTTCAGCCTGTGACCAGTAAGGGTAGACCGCTGCGGGAATAAAAGCTGCGGAATTGCTTTTGAAATTGTCTTCCCAGTTGGTATCATCTTCCGGAACCGAGGTAAACTTATCGGAAAGCATAACCGCCGAACAGCGTGCGTAGAAACCGGAGGTGTCCATAATTTCAATTAAATGCTCGCCTGCGGTTAATGTAACGGTACCCGCTTTCTGCCAGTGAAAACCCTCTTTTCCGTGGGTGCCCATTTTTTGTTCTAACATTTGTCCGTCAACTGCGATATTGTAGAAACGCGTGGCGGTTTGATTTGTTGCAAAGTCTTTTCCCTTGGAAAAAACAGCGTAGGTTCCGTCTTTCGGTATGACAATTTTTTTAGAGGCACTGCCGGCAAAAACGGTTTTTTCTTCTTTTTCCGAACTTTGGGCGCCTAAAATGGCGGGGTTATCATTGCCGGCATCGCTGTTTTCCGCCGTCCAGTTTGCAAGGTCATCACAGTCCGAAACCTGAAAGTAAACGGTGTTGTTTTCGACTGTATC
>CAKSHV010000147.1 GCA_934457515.1 uncultured Clostridia bacterium | reverse complement strand
CAAAAGAGGCTGTTAAAAAAGTCATGTGACTTTTTTAACAGCCTTTTCTTTTGCTCTGAAATTTTTTAGTTTTGCGCACCACGCTTTAAATCATTTAAAATAGCGGGGTAGAGCTGGCAGCTCATGCCGCCGTCCACGATAATCTCTGCGCCCGTCACGTTTTTTGATTCGTCGCTTCCCAAAAACCATGCGGCGTTTGCAATATCTTCAAAATCCGAAATGTCACCAAGCGGGGTGAGCGTGCCGTCTACAATGCGTTTTTTGCCCATTTTCTCCCACCGCTCGGTTTTAATGGTGCCGGGGAGCACCACATTGCAGCGTATACCAAAAGGAGATAAATCAACGCTTAATGCCTTTGACATGGCAATGATTCCGCCCTTTGATGCGCTGTATGCCACGCGGTTCGGAATGGCGCGGTAGGCGGTGTTGGAGCCGATAAACACGATTGCACCCTTTTTATGTTCGCGCATGCGAAGCGCCGCCTGGCGGACAATCATGAAATTCCACACAAGGTTGGTTTCAAACACGCGCCCGAACTCTTCTATAGAGCACTCAAACAGCGGCATGCCTTTTGCAGGGTCGCTGCCAAAACCCATATCTGCCGAGTTTAGGCACACGGTTTGAACGAACAGCTCTTTTTTATCAATGTCTGAAAAAATGTCTTTCACGCGCTGCTCGTCGCGGATATCCAACGCGTAACCAAGGCCTAAAACGCCGAATTCCTCGGCAACGGCTTTGGCGGCGCTTTCGGCGCGTTTGCCGTCCCTGCTGGTGATGACAACATTAAATCCCTCTTTTGCAAAGCGTTTGGCAATGGCAAGTCCGCTGCCCACTGTGCCGCCCGTTACAAATATTGCTTTGTTCATCCTTTTTTCATCCTTTCTTAAAAATAAAATTCGGTTTTTGCGGGACGGATGTCGGTCAGCGCACCCGTGTAGTGCCGAAGTGTGTGCGGCTTGTAGGGATGTTTTAAGCATTCCTCTTCGTTAATCTCAATGCCGAGTCCGGGGCTGTCCGGGATTTCAATGCAGCCGTCTTTAAAGATTAAATGCTCATTTGTGATGTCTTTTCTGTAGTCAACGTCCGAATACATAATTTCCAAAATGCAGAAATTGGGGCAGCACGCTGCAAGCTGCAGTGTTGCGGCATTTGCAACAGGACCGGAGGGGTTGTGCGGCGCAAAGGGAATGTATTTGGATTCGGCAATTGCGGCAATTTTTTTCAGTTCCGAAATACCGCCTGCGTGGCTGACGTCCGGCTGAATGAAATCAGCGGGAATCTTATCAAAAAACGTGTTATAATCCCAACGGGTGTAAAGACGTTCTCCTGCCGAAATTGCAACGGGTGAGCGGTCTTTTACCTCTTTTAACGCGTCTAAATTGTCGGGCGGAACGGGTTCTTCAAAAAACATCGGCTTAAACGGCTCTAAATCTTTTGCAATTTTAACCGCCGTCGGAATGTTGAATCTTCCGTGTCCCTCAATCAGCAAATCCACTTCATCGCCGACCGCCTTGCGTACGGCGGCAACGCAGGACAGCGCCTCAGATAACTCTTTATTGGAAATGCTCATAAAATTTTTGCCGAACGGGTCCCATTTTAAGGCGGTTATGCCGCGCTTGACTGCAATTTTTGCTTTTTCCCCAAATTCCGCGGGCGTTTTTGCACCCGCAAACCAGCCGTTTGCATAAATGCGCACACGGTCACGTGTTTTGCCGCCCAACAGCTGATAAACAGGGACGTTTAAGAATTTACCCAAAACGTCCCACAGCGCGGTTTCAACCGCCGAGAGCGCCGACATTAACACGGCGCCGCCGCGCCAGTATGCGTCGCGGTAAACCATGCTCCAGTGCTTTTCAATCTCCAACGGATTTTTGCCGATTAAATAGTCCTTAATGTGTTCCACAGCGCCGAGCAGTGCTTTTTCCTTGTATTCAAGAGTTGCTTCGCCCACACCCGAAAGTCCTTCATCGGTATACACTTTCACAAACACCCAGTTGGTGCGGAACGCATCTACCGTAAATGTTTTTATGTCCGTAACTTTCATCTTTCTCGTCCTTTCTTTGTTCTTGACTTTTTGTTCTGATTTAAGTATAATTATGATATAGCAATACATTCAATATAAAAACTTATTATTTTTTTAGAAATATAACGATTTGCGGGTGAAAGACATGGACAATCCGATTACTTTTTTGAAAATGGGCTATTTTGATTCATCGCTGTATTTTAAAAAGAAAAGAACGCCGCTGCGCAGAACGACCTCGTATGAAATTGAATTTTATACCGACGGGAAAGGAGACAGCCTGGTGGACGGAAGTTCTTTTCCGCATAAGGCAGGGAATATGCTGATTTGCCGTCCCGGCAGCTTTCGGCAGAGTGTGCAGAGTTTTCGGTGCTATTTTATTCATTTCACATGTGCGGATGAGGATTTTGAAAACCGCTATCTGAAAAATCTGCCCGTTTGCATGCCTGTCCCTGATTTTGAGCGGTTTAAAGAGTTGATGTGCGACGTTTCGTCTGCCATGGCGACCGAGGGAAACAGCGATTTGTTTTTCGTGACGGTGAAATTTTATAATTTGATTTGCGCGCTGAACCAGGTTTTTAAGCAGGTTCGAAATGAAAGCAATCCGCTTTTTCATTTGCAGCAAAATGTTTTTTGCGCCGAGCAGTATGTGCAGCAGCATTTTGCCGAAAAGATGGGCTTGAAAGAAATGGCGCGCGCAGCAAACCTTAGCCCTAATTATTTTTTAACCGTTTTTAAAGGGCTGACAGGAAAAACACCCAACCGATATATTACTGCTGTTCGTTTAAATGAGGCAAAAAAACGGCTGGTCAATACGGTGGACGGTATGGAATGCATTGCAGAGCAGTGCGGTTTTGATACGCAAGGCTATATGTGCTACGTGTTTAAAAAAGAACTGAAAATTTCGCCCAAGGCGTATCGGGATTTGTACCGAAAACTGATATAAAAATCGCCCGCTTTTGCGGGCGATTTATCGTATATGACGAGACGCTTTCCTTGCGTTTTATTCACTCATATGTTTTTTTATGTATTGTTCAAGCTCAGCAATACGCTCTTTTAACCGGCGGATTTCTTCGTCTTTCGGGTCGGTTTTATCTTTCAGGCACACAATTTCGGGGTCAAATTCCGCAACGCGGCTGATATACTCTTCAATTTCGGGTTTTTGTTCGGTTGGCGCGGCGGGCAGTGAAAAGTCAATATCGCTGATGATATCGCCGATAATTGCTGCGTCGAACCGGTCGCGCCGAAGTTCGGTTCCGTAAACAACTGAGGCGAAAACGCCTTTCTGCGAAAGCGAAACCGTGCTTGAAAGCTTAAATAAACTGTGAGGCGAAAAACTGCCGGGAAAATAGTAGGTCGGCTTTGTAAAGCCGTTTTCGGTGTTTTCGGCGGTGCACTGCAATAGCCGTCCGCCCAGCTGAAACAGCACATAATATTCGTTTTTATAAAGCACGGCAGGCTGTGGATTCTGCCGCGCGCCGCTTACGATTTCGTGCAGTACGGAATCGGTTACAAAATAAACCGAATACTCCTGTTTTTTGCGGCAGGTACAGACCAAATTCAATTCGTCTTTGCGGTCTGCAATTGCCTGCACGCCGCAAAGGGGCGCGGGGAGTTTTGCCATGCGCACAAAGCTGCTCCATTCTTTGTTTTGCCACACATATTCTTTGTATCCGATGTCACCCTTTTCATAAATAATATACAAATTTCCCTTGCTGTCCGAAAGGGCGGAATAGACAAAGGGCGCGTCAAACGTTTCTATAACCTGCGGCTTTCCCTCGTTATTTAAAATGTGGTGAATAAGCAGATATTTTTCGGCGTGCCGAATGGCATAAAATGTGTTTATCCAGCCGTTTACGTTGATTATGCGAAAATTTTTATCGTACGGCACCACCGATTTGGACTCTAATATGCATTGCTTGTTCCATTTCTGTCGGTCGTAATAAAAAAGGTATAAATTGTTCTTATCGTCCTGACACATCAGATAAATGCAGCCGCTTTCGTCGCAGTCCGCGTCAAAATCCGCGCCGCCCTTGTCAAACAGAATCATGGGGGTTGTTCCGCCCGGCTCGTAAAAACAAAGCCCTAATTTTTCATCATGATAAAATTTCCACATGCCCTTTTGCGTGTAAACAATATTTTTCATAGCAATTCTCCTTATCTCTTCGTTTGGTGCAGTTTATGCCGAAAAAACAAAAAATATTCCGGGCACATTTTTGCTTTATGAACATAGTATGGTATGGGGGAAACCCAGAAATAGAATAGGAGGAAGCAATCTATGAGCAAAGAAGTTGTACCGGGACCGATCTCAAGCGGCTGCAACCGTGTGAAAGAGGCGGTTTGTATTCATACGGATAAGGTATACGATTCCTGCCGCGACAAGGAATGTTTGGAAGATTTAAGAGTGTACCTTTGCAAAGAAGGTCAGGAACTGATTGACAATGCGCTTTCCGTGAAAGTCAGCAGCACACAGGTGCTTTACGTTTTCTCGGATGTTGAGCCCGTTCCGTTTAATTCCGGCTATTATACAATCGATATTAAGT
>CAKSHV010000146.1 GCA_934457515.1 uncultured Clostridia bacterium | reverse complement strand
GCGCAAGCGTGTTTGAAAGAACCAGTGAAGATAAGCGCGGCAAGGGATATGCGCTTGACTGGATGTTTGACAAGATTTTTAAAATGGATAAAACATTTGACGGTGTTTGCGTGTTCGACGCGGACAATATCATCGATTCCGAATTTTTAACGCAGATGAATCGCCAGTTTAACCGCGGTTATAAGGTTGTTCAGGGCTATATCGATACCAAAAACCCCTACGATTCCTGGATTTCCATGTCCTACGCGATTTCGTTCTGGACGATTAACCGTCTGTTCCAGTATGCAAGATACACGCTTGGTCTTTGCTGCCAGCTTTGCGGCACGGGCTTTGCTCTTTCCACTGATGTTTTAAAAGAGCTCGGCTGGGGCGCAACCTGTCTTGCGGAAGATATGGAATTTACCATGAAGCTGATTATGAACAACTATAAAGTTGCATGGGCACACGAGGCGGTTGTGTATGATGAAAAACCGCTGACGTTTTCGCAGTCTTATAAGCAGCGCGTGCGCTGGATGCAGGGTCATGCCGATGTGGCAAGCCGCTTCTTCTTTAAGCTGATTAAAAAAGGCGTGAAAGAGCACGACATTAAAGCAATTGACGGTGCATGCTATCTGTTCCAGCCGATTCGCCTGATTGCGATGTTCTTCATCACGGTGCTTTGCTATTTGCAGACATTCTATCCGAATGTAAACTTCGGTTTCTTTAAAATGGAATACATTTTCGGGCCTTGGGTTTGGGGTTCGATTGTGCTGATTCAGCTGCTTACTGTTCCGGTTGTTTTGTGCCTGGAGCGCAAAATGAACTGGCGTGTGCTTTTGGGCTATATTCCTTATTATTTCTATACGTTCACGTGGTTCCCGATTTCGGTTGTGGGCGTGTTTAAGAAAGACAATAAAGAATGGTTCCACACTCAGCACACCAGAACTATTTCCCTTTCGGAAATTAAAAAGCAGGTTTGATTTTAAAAAATGTGAAGTGCGCGCCGTGTAGGTGCGCACTTTTATATTGACAGTTATTTTGCAATGTGGTATACTTTTTATAACAAAAATTTAATGTATAGCTTAAGCCTATCATTTTGATAGGTTTTACGTGGAAAACGGTGTAATTATGGAAAGATTTAAGAACTTAATCGATAAACTTTGTGAAAAAAAAGATGCAAGCGACGCAGAACTTTTGGAAATTTTGTCCTATGAGGGCGATTTAGATTATCTTTTTAAAACGGCTGATAAAGTGCGCCGTGCGCATTATGATGACAAAGTGTATATAAGAGGTTTAATTGAGTTTACAAATTACTGCAAAAACAACTGTTTATACTGCGGCATACGAAAAGGAAATGAGCATGCCGAGCGCTATCGGCTGACCAAGGATGAAATTCTTGCCTGTTGTGAAGAAGGATACGACTTAGGGTTTCGTACTTTTGTGCTGCAGGGCGGGGAGGATGACTATTTTTCCGATGAGATTTTGTGCGATATTGTGTCTGCAATCCGCAAAAAATTCCCCGATTGCGCCATAACCCTTTCGGTGGGTGAGCGAAGCCGTGAAAGTTATGAAAAATTATATAGTTCGGGCGCAAACCGCTATCTGCTGCGCCACGAAACCGCTGCGGAGTCGCACTATCAAAAGCTGCATCCGAAAAGCATGAGCCTTGAAAACCGCAAAAAGTGCCTGTTCGACTTAAAGATAATCGGCTATCAGGTCGGCTCGGGATTTATGGTGGGCAGCCCGTTTCAAACCTTGGAGAATTTGGTTGCAGACCTACGGTTTTTGCAGGAACTTCAGCCCGATATGATTGGAATCGGGCCGTATATCACCCACGCGGAAACGCCTTTTAAGGATTATGAAAGCGGACCGCTTATTCTGACATTAAAATTGGTGTCCGTTTTGCGGCTTATGTTTCCCTATGCGCTGATTCCGTCAACAACGGCACTGGGTACCATCGACCAAAACGGCAGAGAACTGGGCTTAAAAGCGGGCGCAAACGTGGTTATGCCGAATCTTTCGCCCGTACGCGTGCGAAAACTGTATGATTTATATGAAAACAAAATCTGTACAGGGGAAGAGGCGGCGCAGTGCCGCGGCTGCCTGGAAAGCCGCGTGAAAAGCGCGGGATATCGCATTGTAACCGATATCGGAAATGTGAAAAAGGAGAATTAGACCATGAAATATTTGTCAATCAGCGAGGTTGCAACCTTTAAGCGTGCGTTTAAACAGCGTTTCAGTCAGGACGTTCATTTTCACGACAGCTGCGGCGGACAAAGTTTTTCGTTGGACTGCACGGCAGATGAAGAAATGAAAGCCTATATTGTGAACTATTTTAACAATAAAGGATTTTACATCGTTTTTTCTAAAGATTTTAAGTCCTTTGTATCGCGTGAGGATTTGCATTTAAATCGGGAAACGGACGGAAAAGCAGGAGAATAAAATATGTTAAATCAGTTTTCAAGAACCGAGCTTTTGCTTGGAAAAGAGGCAATGGATAAACTTTCAAAGTCCCGCGTTGCGGTGTTCGGCGTCGGCGGCGTCGGCGGGTTTACGGTCGAGGCGCTGGCGCGCAGCGGCGTCGGCACAATTGATTTGATAGACGACGACAAAGTGTGCCTTACCAATTTAAACCGCCAGATTATTGCCACCCGCTCGACAATCGGCAAGTACAAAGTAGATGTTGCAAAAGAGCGGATTTTAGACATTAATCCCAACGCGGTTGTGCACACTTATAAAATGTTTTACATGCCCGATACGGCAGACCAATTCGATTTTACCGTCTTTGATTATGTGGTAGACGCGATTGACACCGTGACGGGCAAAATTGAACTTGTTATGCAGGCAAACAAAGCGAAAACGCCCATTATCAGCTCCATGGGCGCGGGAAATAAGTTAAATCCCGCCATGTTTGAAGTGGCGGATATTTATAAAACTTCGGTATGCCCGCTGGCACGCGTTATGCGCACTGAGTTGAAAAAACGGAAAATTCCGTCTTTAAAAGTGGTGTATTCCAAAGAACAGCCCATAACGCCTGTCGACGACATGGCAATCAGCTGCAAAACAAACTGCGTTTGCCCGCCGGGAACGGCAAGAAAATGCACGCAGCGCCGCGCAGTGCCGGGAAGCACGGCATTTGTCCCCTCGGTTGCGGGCTTAATTATCGCAGGCGAGATTATAAAAGATTTAACCGGAGTGCGGAACGACTGAATCCAATAAATAAATTTTGAATCGGCTGTTTTTCTATTGACAGCCGGTTCTTTTTATGTTATGATTGGCATATAAACCAATATATACATAAAGCGGAGGTACGGACATGAAAAGAAGGCGTTTGATTGCGGCAGTATTTTTGGTATTTTTCACATTCGGTGCACTCGGCGTGCACGCGGCAGAGGCGCATACGCACTGCATTTGCGGCGTATTTGACTGCAGGGCGGACAGCGAAGTGAAGCACGCTGACCAAGAGGTAAACGAAGCCTACTGGCAGCCGTGGGACGGCGACCTTTCTGTCGGCACCGTGGCGGATGAAACAACCGAAATTTATCTGTATCTTGAAGATAATGTTACCATTACGGATACGCTTGACATTACAAATGTTACGGTATACCTTTGCTTAAACGGCAAAACGCTTACGGTTGACAAAGAGGGCAGCCCCGCTGTCCGCGTGGGCGAAAACCAAAAATTTGTGCTTTGCGACTGCCAAGGGAACGGCAAAATTACGGGCGCAAAGGGTGACGCGGGCGACGCTGCAACTCTGCGCGGTACCGTAAACTGCCAAACGGGCGGCCATTTTATCATGTACGGCGGCAGCATTGCGGATAATACGCTTACGGGTTCAAACGGCGGCGGTGTTTTCATAAACGGCGGAACGTTTACCATGTACGGCGGTTCGCTGAAAAACAATCAGGCACAGGGCCGTTCGGGCGGTGCTGTTTCGGTTGAAAACGGCAAAATTTATGTATACGGCGGTGAAATGAGCGGAAACAGCGCTGTAAACGGCGGAGCCATTCATCTGACCGGCAAAACGGAAGCGAAAATTACGAACATTAAATTAAGCAACAATACCGTTACATCAATGGGCGGCGCGATGTTTACCGAAACAAATACCGGAATGGAAATCCGCAATGTTGAAATGATGGGCAATACGGCAAAAAACGGCGGCGGTATTTATGTTAAAGGCATTGCCGACAATAATACATATCCTTATTTCTATACAAATATATACGACTGTGACATACATGACAACACTGCAACGGGCGATGGTGGCGGCATGTATTTTGACGGCGCCAATTGGGACAATCAGTTTATCAACCTGTATGACTGCAAGGTGCGCGACAACAGTGCCGAAGCAAGCGGCGGCGGTATATTTGTTAAAGCATATGCAAACGTGAATATGTACGGCGGTTTGGTTACCGGCAACAAAGCCCAAAACGGTGGCGGTATCCGTTTGCATACGTATGCATATTTTATGGTTCCCAATCATAGCAGCACTCTTTGTATAAAGGGAAACAGCGCAGGCACGGGCGGCGGTATTTCTTCAAATGCCAACTGGTTTACCGTAAGCGGCGGCTGCGTGATTGAGGAGAACACGGCCC
>CAKSHV010000145.1 GCA_934457515.1 uncultured Clostridia bacterium | reverse complement strand
GTGCAAAAGATATACGAAAACGCCATAGCACGCTATGGCGTTTTCGATTATAAGTAAATCTAAAATTTACTCAACATTGTATTTCAAAAGAACAGGTGCATATCCGTTTGTAGCATCCATTAAGAAAATCTTAGCCTGTGCTTTGTTCGGATCCAGTACAGTTGTCTGTGCAACTGCCTCTGCATTTGTCGACAATGTGTAATCAAATGCTGCAGATTCACCCGGTAACAAATCAATTTCATTAACAGGGCTCATTTCAATAACTCTGTTGTTCTGGAAAACAGCAACCATAGCAACCATCTTCTTAACGATAGGTGTTTTGTTTTCGAAAGAAACCGAAACATCTTTTAACAGGTGACCGGTAACTTTGCCGTTCTCGTTAACCACATCAACAATTGTTGTTGTAGCTGTTGCAGGAACAGCTGTGTTAATAGTAACGTTTGCAGTTGCAGTACCCTTGTTTACACCGTTTGAAACAGCAACAACTTTAATTACGTTCTTGCCTGCGATAACGCCTTCGGAAAGGGCCAGTTTTCTGTCATTCCAGTTCATGGTCTTAACAAGTGTATCGTTTAAGTATACTTCATACTTAACATCTTCGTCGCCCTTAGCAGCAGCGCTCGGGAGCCAGTTAACCAGAATCTGGTCGGTTCCGAGAATGGTTGTTGTGATAGAGCTGTTTGTAATATATGTTGTTGTATCGTTCATTGCAAGAACATCTTCTTTGCTTGTCAATCCGGAAATAACGCTTTCAACAGCGCTTGTGCTGTTCGCAGGAATCAGCAACACAAATTCAACACGAAGAACTGAACCGCTCGCTGCCGTTAAAGCAATATCTGCCTTACCTTTGCTTAATGTAACAGGCGTCGGGCAATATGTGAATGCGGAAATCTTGGCTGTGCAATTCGTAAATCCGAACTGGAACGGACTGCCGTTATGCTTAACCGTCTGACCGTTAATCGTAGCCGTAAACGAACGGTCTGCAGTGAGCTCATATGTGTATGTTCTTGTTGCCACATAATAGTTTCCGTCTTCCGGAATATCCGCAGAATATGTTGCGGGCGAATTGGCAGATGTAGCATACCAAATCTCTGTAGTGGGATCAAACCATTCTTTGTCCTGCTTGGTATTGCTTTCATTAACGATCCAGCTGTTCGCAGTGCCTTTCCACATCAGAACAGAGCCGGGAGCGTAAGTTGCTTCAGAAGACGCAACCTCTGTTTTGAAAGGAATCGGACCGTATACAACACTAATTGTTTCTTTTGTGGTTTTGTTCACTGCAGTTGCAGTAACATAAACATTGTAAGTTAAATCGTCAACCAAGTTCGAAAGAGTGATAACTTTACCGCGCTGTGTAAAGTTTGCATCCGAACCGTTTGCAATAACGGAGTAGGTTACATTGTAATCAGCTTCGTTTGCAAAGATGCTGCTTAATGTAATCTGTGCAGAAGAGGTTGTTACATTTGCAACTTCCGCTGTTGCTGCCAAGCCTGTGTAGAATTTGCCGGAAACAGATGTCATAGCTTCGGAAAGCTCTGTGCCGTCTGCCTCGATAACAACTTTAACGTTGTATTCGGTTCCGGGTGTTAAATCATTAACAGTATAGTTTGCAGCTGTAATGCCGCTTGCTTTCTTTTCATCATTTACATATACCGCGTAGGTAACAGCTTTTCCCGCTGTGTTATCTGCAGCAGCCCATGTAAGCGGAAGAGTTGTTGTTCTTGCCTCTTCCGAAGGCTTTTTGCCGAGATTTACTTTCAAATCTTCGGTTGCAAAATACGGGAAACCAACTTCGGAAAGAGTCCTGAACGGAACTTCCAAAGCAGTACCTTTATTACCAACCGCATCAATCGGATATATTTTTGCGGTATATTCCGTATCGCGGACCAAGCCGGAAATTGTAGCGGATGTACCTGTTACATACTGCCCTTTGTCACCGCATTCTACGTAGTATGCAATTTTATCATCGCCATACACGCCCGTCTTTGTTGCTGCCGGCCAAGAAAGTTCAGCACCGAATGCTTGAGCATTTGCTTCAGCTGCTGCATTGTCTGCAAAAACAGGACCTGCGAAATCAATATAACCTGCTGCACCGAAAGATGCTGCAAAGTCTGCCTGAATGTTTGCAATTGCGCCGGCAAAGGCGTTGCTTGAATCCGGGAACGGCGAAATCTTTGTCCAGTCATAGCCCAGTGCGGATGTTAAAATTAAACCAGGTGTACGTCCGCCGGAAGATGCACCTGCGGGCTTGTAAACAATTTTATGCACACCGGGGGTTAATGTAACAGTCGGACCCCATTCCCAAATAAAGTAGGATCCACCACCGGTAGAACTCCAGCGTCCGAGATTATCGCCCAAACCTTTCTTATCGACTGTGTAGGACTGACGCATATTACCCAAAGCATCATGTCCTGTCGAAGCATTAACAGCTACCGGTTGGTCATCAACCCATGCCAAAATAGCGCGTGTGGCGTCAGCCTTGTAGCGTGTAGGAGGGTTATTGCGGTCAGGGGTTCTGATGTTCATAGTAACAACCTGAAATTCTTTTCCGGCTTTGCCAACGCTTTCCGGAACAACGATATACGCTGTGTGTGTGGAAGCATTTGACATAAGTGTGGAAGTTGAACGGCGTGTGCTTACACCGCTCAGCCATGCGTTACCCATGTTTGCAACGGTATTCTGCCACGACGCACCTTCCGGAAGAACAGCTTCAAAGTTTGATTTTTCCGCATCGGAAGAATCGATGAGCACGTATGTAAGCTCGCTCGAATCCGGCAGATCTGCTGTTGATGCAACCTGCGCTTTATCTTCCGCATTGGTATAGCGAACATTTGCAAGAGTTGCCGGCATCGGAACACCGATATCTTCCAAATTTGAAGTATCAAAGTCGTGTGCCGCCGCGGGCTCAACCGCCGGCTCTTCTTCAACTGCTTCGTTTTCTTCATTATTTTCAACTACAATGTCGGTTGCACCGTCTGCACCGCCGATGATTTCATCGTCTGCCAAAGCGACAACGGGAATCATGGAGCACAGCATTGCAATTGCCAAAATAATGCTTAATGTCTTTTTCAACATTAAAAACTCACTCCTTTTTTAATAATTACGTTAAAACGCTATTATAATACCTATATTATACAACATGTTTTTCAAAAAAAACATGTATTTATATTGGTTAAATTAAATTTTTTTCGAATTTATATAATATAAATACATGTTTACCCGAACAGCAGGAAGAAAACGGCAACGCTGTGCGCCATACTTCCGAGCAGAACGAATAAATGAAAAACCGAATGAAAATAAGGTATTTTTTTCAACACATAAAAGGGAACGCCGATAGAATACAAAACGCCGCCGATAATCAGCCAGATTACGGTTGCAAGCGGCACAAAAGCACTCATATCCTTTAAATAAAACACAATAAACCAGCCCATGGCAAGATAAATCAGCGCGGAAAGCAGCTTATTGTTATTCGCTTTCGGAACCGTGCAAATGCCGACGCCGATAAGTGCAATGCCCCAGATTATGCCGAAAATCCACCAGCCGACCGACTGTTTCATACTAATCATATGAAAGGCGAAAGGCGTATACGTTCCCGCAATCAAAAGGTATATTGCCGAATGGTCAAAAATTTTAAATATGCTTTTCACCTTTTCATCCGGGAATGCGTGATAAAGAGTGGACATGGTATACATTAAAATCAAGGTTGCACCGTATATGCTGCAGCTTACAACGTGCCAGACCGTTCCATAAAACGCACTGAACACCACAAGCAGGGTTAATACAACAATGGATAAAATCGCGCCGATTCCATGCGTTACCGCGTTTGCGATCTCTTCTCCCTTGCTGTACTGCTTCACTGCCATACCTATCCCCTCCTTTACCTTATTATATTACTACAAAATTCCGAAAAAGTAAAGAGGAAAAAAATATTTTTAAAAATTTTTCATTTTTTTTCAAAAAAGACTTGCTTTTTTTGCTAAAAGGATGTATAATATTGTTTGCTAAATATGATTTTGGAGGTGAGTTCATTGCCAAATATTAAATCTGCTAAGAAACGCGTTAAAGTTATTGAAACAAAAACGCTGAGAAATCAGATGATTAAAACCAATTTAAAAACGACAATTAAAAAGTTTGAAGCTGCTGTTGTTGCAGGCGACAAGGAGCAGAGCCAGGCTCTTTATAGATTAACTGTTAAAAAGTTGGATCAGGCTGTTGCTAAGGGCATCCTGAAGAAGAATACAGCTTCCAGAAAGAAGTCCCAGATGACTCTGAAGTTCAACAAGATTGGTGCTTAATTTAAAATGAAGATAAAAGCGGTGAACCGAACGGTTCACCGCTTTTAATTTATCGTTTTAATAACATCTCTCCAATAATGAGCGAAAGTCCGGCAAAGCCGTCCGCCCCTCGTTTCATTTGCATATCTAAGTCAATGCAGCGCTTTAACATGTTTTCCAAAAACCGTTTGCTGATTTTTTTCACATATCCCGCATTTTTTCTCGCCTGAATCGGACGAAGCCGCAATTTGTCTGCAATAGCGGCGGGGCTTGCGCCTTCGTCTGCCAAATATGCATATTC
>CAKSHV010000144.1 GCA_934457515.1 uncultured Clostridia bacterium | reverse complement strand
ATCTCACCCCGTCTGCCGTGTGGCAAATATGTGCGCTGTACTTCCCTTTCATTTCGGGAAACGCCTCCAAATACTCTTTTTCAACCTTTTCCAAAATCTCACCGCGATATACCGGGTCAATCAGTGCCATGCAGCACCCCTTAAATCCCGCGCCCGAAAAACGGCCGCCGTATATGCCCTTTGTTTTGGTCATAATTTCATACAGCTTAATCAGCTGCGGCGAGCCGGTTTCCCAGTTCACAATCGAGGACTTGCCGCTTTCAAATGAAAGCCGACCGAATTCTTCAATATCGCCCTTTCGAAACGCCTCCGCGCCCTTTTCCACTCTCTGAAATTCGGTATACCAGTGCTCGGCGCGCTTTGCCCAGTTTTCGGGCAGTTTATCTTTATATTTCAAATACACCTCATATGGAATATCCCGCAGATTGGTGTCCTCAAACTTGCCATACTCCATGCCGGAAAATGCCGCCAAGGCATAAGCCGCCGAGCGGCACTCATCCACACGCATGTTAAACGCGCTGCCCGCCAGCGAACGCTCCAAGCCACTGAAAAATATTGCAATTTCAAAGGGTTTCATGTCTTTGCTCTCGGGAATCAGCTCATAGGAATCGTCTTTTAAATCCATATATAACAGCTGCTCTTTTCTGCAATACACCTCGCAGCTTTGGTCTAATTTTCCGCATGAAACTCCTACATAGCGATTTTCTGCTTCTTTGGATATTTCGATTAACTCGCTTGGCGACAGAGTAACCGCATTTAAGTGGCACAGTGCCGACAAAAACGTGATAATCACCGCCGCCGAAGAAGACAAACCGCCAATCGGCAGTTCGCCGTCAATCACAGCACAAAGCCCAACGCGCAGCGGATAGCGGCTGTTCAGTGCAATGGTCGCCCCGCGCAAATGGTCCGCCCAATCTCCCTGCTTTTCGGTCGGTGTGCTTGAAACATGCCACTGCGCACGCTTCGGAAATTGGAGCGATGCAATTTCCACCACGCCGTTCATTTTCGGACCGTATGCAATGTGGATTCCCTTATCAATCGCAAATCCCGTAATTTTACCCAATTGATGGTCGGAATGTGCCCCAATCGGACAAATTCGGTACGGCGTAAACGCCGTGTGCTGCGGGTCTTTTTTATACGTTTTCCGAAACGCATGAACCGCATGCATGTATGCTCCGTTCTCCGAAAATGCAACGGTTTGATTTTCGTCTTTCATTTCTTTTTGCTGCGCGGCATATGCGCTCGTCCGCCCGTCTAACGGCTTTGGCGCATTGTCGGGAATCAGCCAAAGCTTTCCCTCTTTTTTCACGCCGATAATCTTTCCGTCACGGCAAAGGGTAGTCACCCTGCGCTCCGTATACTTCCATTTCTCTGCCGCCTCATGCACATTTATATACCCCATACTTTCACCTCTAATCATAATACAGTTTATAATAGCACAAAAAAATCCATTTGTCAAGATACATCTTGACAAATGGATAATCTGATTTTATTTTGGCAAGCTGGAAGGGATAAGAATTCGCTTAATTCTAACTGCCGCTTTTTTTATTTTTTCTTTCACGTTTCGTTTTCTGCGTGATTCACGAACAAACCGAAGCCCGGACGCCGCATGCAGTCCGGATTTTTCAAACGTTGCACGGAATTCATCCTGTCCATCCGGCTTCGGCACCGCTTTATGAATCGCGCCGTTTGCAAGGCCGCCGCGACGCCCAATCTGAACAAGGCGGAAATTCTCAGCAGAACACATCTTCAAAAGCGCTTCGCCCTTTTCGTTATGCACTGCGGCAACCGAAACACCATGTGAATTAAAACCGGGCATACCTTTTTCAACATAATGATAGTCGCCTATCATCAAATCGCCGCTAAAATGATTTTCTTTAAATTTGCAAGCATAACATGACTGACGCTTTAAATAACGAAAAGCCGCACCGTAATCCCCGTTGTGAAACTGCTCTGTAAACGACTTTCCGTTTTCAAATTCCGCATGAATGAAAAAAGGAATCCACTTTCCGTTCTTTTTATACCGCGATGAAAAACGTTTTACTTTAGAGCCAAACCTGTCTTCAAGCCGCTTTGTATACTCTCCTTGAACCATTATCGAAGTCGGCCCGTGGCAAATCAGTTCAATTGTATACAAATTTGAAAATCCGGAAAATTTTCGTGCTGCCGCCGTCACATCGCACGGAAGTCCGATAAACAAAACAAGAACGCCTGTCTTTAAGTCATTTGCAATTTCCGAATAAATGTCATTTTTGCGCACCTGACAGTATTTCGATCCCTTAAATTGCTCCAAATCGGAAACAGTATCTGCCCGCACATAAACAGCACTATAGCAATCTGCGGTGTACGCCGCACCATAAACAACGCCGCCCTTTCGAATAATTTCACGCGAAATTTGCGTTGCCAGTCCTCCGGAAGCACACGAAACCAATTCACTCTCATCCGTCAAGCTGCCTGCATAATAATCAATAAACTCCGAACGCACCTCGTCCGCATGCTTAACAGGACAACATGCTATGCATGCCCCGCAGTCTATACAAAACGAAGAATCAGAAATGCTCGGATAGAAAAATCCGCTTTTGTCTGCTTTCATTTGTATAATTTTCTTCGGGCAAACCGATACACACAACTCACAGCCGCAGCAGTCCGATTTGTGTTCGAATAAATCTGATGTTGTTTTCATTTACAGTCTCCTAACGCTTTTGTTAAATAGTCCATAGAAAACGCTCGTTTTTTTTCAACCAATGCATTCACACGCACATAATCAATAGGCGTTAAGTCAAAGTCATCAACATCGGCATCATTTAAAACAAGCCGTGACTGAAGTCCCCACATATTTAAAATATTGTCAATTCTTGAATTTCTCGAGTTCTTGCTGCCCACAACCGTACGATAGAAAACATAAAATTCCTTGTTGTTAATCACTGAAAAAGCAAGTCCGTGAAACGAATCGGTCATAACTGCCTTAGCATGCCGAATCAGGTTAATAAAGCCATCGGGGCCTAAACCTGTTACAACCTCGTCTGCATAAGATACATCAATATCCGACGAACTTTCCGTGCTCAAAATGGAAACCAGTTTAATGCCATGCTTTTTGCAATATTCCTTAGCCAGCATTTTATGTTCCCTTGTATCACCAAGAAAATAGCAAAGCACATAATCGCCGTCTATAATTTTTTCATCAGGAATCAGCTCCTGCCACTCTTCCTTTGAAAATAGGTAAGTCGGATCGCAAACCACTTTCACGTCTTTATCCAAAAATCCGTTAATAATTTCTTTTCCCTGCTCTTCACGCACGCTAATGTGGTTAATGCGTTTCATAAAGTTTTTAGCGCTGCTCTTGCACCAAAACGGATATTTGGAAACGCCAAGGCTGGTCGCATAAGAAACCTTGTTCATATCATCCGGTGCAAACCGAAGGGTTGTAAAATTTCCGAACGCCGCATCCGGCGGCCAAAGCTGATCGCTGCCCACCAATACGCCGTTATATTCTTTTTGGGTATGTTTCTCCAAATTCTCAATGCCGCGGCACTGCACAAAGTTTTCAAACTTTTCTTTTCTGAATTTATCCGAAGCTTTTTTTCTGTCCGCAATATTTTGCTTATGAAAAACATCCAAAACAACCCTTTTCTTCTTACTTTTTTTCTTCAGGTCAACAAGCAAGCAAATCGGAAAATAAGGAGAAAAACGAACATGTTTCCAATCCGTCCTGGTATATTGAATCACTTCCGTTTCATATCCTAATTTTTTAACAGCCTGTTGTGTCGCAAATGCTTGTAAAGCCATTCCGTAATTGTTGCCTCTGTGGGCGAGAACAAGACCGATTTTCACACAAATCATCCTTTATAAATTTATATTTTATACGTGCCTTTTTATAAAATGCAGGTAATATTTAAAATCATCTTTGCAGCAGAGAACCGCACCGGCTAAAATTACCAAAACCGCTGTAACTGCGGCAAACGCCGCCTGAATCATCCATCCGAAATAAGTCGGTTGTAAGTGCATAAAAAAAGTATGCTTTGCAGCCAAAAAAACTGCAGAAATAATCAATCCCTCGCAAACGCTTAAGAGAAGCCGTTTTATTGCAAACCAAAGTTTTCGTTTCAGAATCACGCGGGAGCTGTAAACCGAATACTGACCCGTACGGAACAGCATAGCGCAAAACGTTCCGATTGTAACACCGATTAAACCATATCGAATAACAAGAATAACCGATAACGTAACATTAATAATTGCCTCGATAATCGCACCGTTTCTCGTCTGTCTGAAATGCCCTGCCGCCTCAGCAAGCATTTGGTACGGAATACGAATACAATACAAAAACTGGCTTAAACAAAGAAGTACGCCAAATCCGATTCTGCTGTAATTCACGTCGGTAATATTTCGGGTATACACCATAACAAACGGTTCAATCAAAAGAAGCGCCACCGCAAAAACAAAAGTTGAAACAGAAAAAATTAAGAATTCAAAACGGCTGAAGCTTTTGGTTAAATTGTCATGTTCACTTTTTGCAAGCATATTCCCGAAAGCTGCGTCAACACCTGTCATCAAAGTTTGCACCAAAACTTTCAGATTTCCCGCAATCATGTAGTAAAC
>CAKSHV010000143.1 GCA_934457515.1 uncultured Clostridia bacterium | reverse complement strand
ATTCATGGGTTGTTTGCGCAATCAAACCTCTTGCTTTTAATTCTTCATACTTACTCATGAATTTATACTCCTCACTATTTTAAATATTTATCTACAGAAGACATCCATGCCTTAAAATTGTCTTTCCGAACTAAGAAAAACTGTTTTCCGTCATGGGTTACCGTGTAATTCCGATTGTCATACACATAAGCTTTAAAATTATATTCTTTCGCTTTCGCATAGGTAAAGGTTGCGTCAAGCACTTTTTTACCCGTCTTTGTGCTTGGTGCCTCTGCGTCAACCGTCAGATTGCAAAATGCAGAATACAGACGAATGGCGTCTTGCTTATCCATTCTCTGATTATTCAGTCGCGGATTGTCTTTGTCATACAAAAGGTCAAATGCCAAAACGCCCTGCGAAGAAAGCTGTTTTAAATCATAATAATCCGCCGTCTGCAAATTTTTGCTGATAATATCAAACGCGCCGACGCTTACAAGCTTGTTGATTTCAGAATCGACAATTGCTGCATTTTTCACGCCGTCCACACGGACATACGCGCCGCTATCTTCCAAATTACCAATGTAAAAATGGTGCGTACTGCCGTCTGTCTTTAAAATGGAAACGGTAACCCGCGGGTTATCCAGCCCCATTTCGGCATCTGTCTTATCAGTCACATACTGAAGCGCCGTAAGCCCCACAACAAAGTTTAAAACCTTGCTTTGCACCTTGGTTTCGTCGGTTGCCCACTCGTAAGGCTCAAGCATAGTCCAAACCTCTGCCTCGCTGTCTAAATTCTGCTTTAATTTTAAAGTATATCCGTCACTTCTCGACAGGGTGATTTCGTCAATATCGCCCTTGTATATTTCCTGCAAGCTGGTGCTGATTAAATCGTTTTTGGTATAGGTCATAACCATGCCCTTGCCGCTGCCGATTGCATACACCTTGCTATCCATATCGGTTTTAAAATAATACTGGTTCTGATTCTGCACGCGGTTGCCCACATAAAAGGTGTGCATTCCGCCGTCCGACAAATGCACCACCACGGTGGAAACCGCAGGATCTAACCCGTACATTTTAAGGTCTTTGGCATTCTTTTCAATTTCGCGTTCCGCATAAAGGTTAGACAAATCATAGGCAATGCCATCCGCCTTCGGCTGAATGACATGCACGCCGTCCTCTCCTTTAAAAAACCATGTACCGTCTTTTTTCTCAAGTTCATAGTAGTCGGTGCCCATGTGAATGTCAATGCCGACAATCGAGTCTTGCTCAGCGGAGAAAACCGAAATTTTAGATGTTGCCTCGCCTTCTTCGTCACTTTCACCGAAAGGCAGAAAACGTATACCGACGCACACTGCGGCAAGCACCAGCAAAACGCCGAGTGCAATCATAATGTTCTTTTTCATTATTTATGCCGCCTCCTTATCCAAACATACACGCCGAAAGCAATGATAATCAAAGGTATGGCAATCACAATGCCGATAACGGTGTTTGCCTGCGCCTTTGTCATGGTTAAAACCGAAGCGTCTAAGTTTTTCGGGCGAATGCCGGTGTTTACCGCGCTGCCCGAAAGCCAGTCTAAACTGTTTAAAAACAGTTCTTTGTTTGCCAAGTCTGCCTCGTTGAACAAAGCGTCCACAAAATATAAGTTTGAACCGAAAACAGCAATTTTTCCGTTGTCTTTTTCAGCCGTTGCAGCAATCGGAACCGCACCTTTCAGCTCGGGTTTTCCGTTTTCCACATCATCTGCCGAAACAACATAGCCCTTTTCGGAGGTAGTCATAATCGCTCTTGACGTTACGCCCGAAACCTCTTTTGGGTAAACCGGTTTGGTGTTGGACACCAAAACCAGATAGTTATTGCTGAAAATGCCGCTTGAAATGGGGTGCGTTGAACCGGTTGCGTAAAACATAAGAGAAGTGTTAAATGCAATGCGGTTCGCATCGCCCTCTAATGCAAATTCATCGGTTGCCTCAATGCCCCATTCCGAAAGATAAACATTTAATGAATCCAACCCTTTCGCCGAGGGATCAAGTGCGATAAATAAGCCACCGCCCTGATTTAAATAAGCGTCTAAAACCGAGATGTCCGCCTCGCTGAAGTCGCGCACGGGCGCTAAAATCATCAGCAGCGACGCATCGGACGGAATCCCGTCCGCAAGGGAAATTTCGCTTTTTAAATAACCGTACTGCGAAAGGACATTGCGCATTTCATAGCCGTTGTCCTCACCGTGACCGGTCACGGTATATACTTTCTTTTCCACATCGGAGGTGACATACACAATCGATTCGGTGAATTTTTCTTCGGCGTACAGCTCGGTTTCATAGCCTAAGTATGCGCTGTAGTTGCTCATATCGCTCTCGGTTACGGTGGTAAACTTTCCGTCACAGTCGAAAATGATGGTACCCTCGTTTAAGCCCTTGTTAGACTCATCATATTTAAGGGAAAGCGCCGGGTTTTCCTCGGGAGAAACCACCTGCAAATGAATATGGCTGCTTTCACGCTGATATCGATATAAAATTTCTAAAATCTGGTCGTTTTTACCGCTTTCGCTGTAAAAAGCGTATACAGATACATCTTTATTCAAATCATGAAGTAAATTTTTTGTATAGTCGGACAGTTTATAAATGCCGTTCCGTGTTAAATCCGCTTTAAGAGGATACCGCTCTGCCAGCATATCCACGCCGTAGTTCACCACAATGATAATTGCGATTAACAGCAGAGAAAACAGCGTGAGTCCGATTCCGTATTTTTTGTTTTTATTCATGCTATCGTCCCCCTCCTATCGCCATCTTCTTTTCTCAACCGAGAAAATGGTAAGCACAATGAAAAAGGCGCAAACGCAAAGATAATAAACAATAGCGTCCAGTCCGAAAATGCCGGTGGAAAAAGTGGAAAAACGCTTGGAAAGGGCAAACCAGCCAAGTACTGCATGCAAAACAGGGTTGGTTACATAGGGCAAAAGCATAGGCATTAAAAACATAATCAAAAGCACTGCAAAGCTGTATAAAACGCCCAAAAACTGGTTGTCCGTCAGCGAGGAAATATAAAGTCCCACGCTGATGAAAGACGCGCCGAGCAAGATAAATCCGATATACGTTGAAAAAATTTCGCCGTATGCGGGCTTTCCGAACAGAGCGGTGATTACCACAAACAAAAGGGTGGTTAAAAGCGCAACGCCGTAAACCGCAAGGGCTGCAAAATATTTGCCCAAAACAATCTGCGAAACGGTTACAGGTGACGTAAGCAGTATCTGGTCGGTTTTGGTACGGCGTTCTTCGGTCAGCATTTTAACCGACAGGAGCGGAACAACAAACAGGAAAACCATAACCGAATTGTCAAACATGGTGTTCAGGCTTGCACCTTTTCCGATGCAGTTGTAGCTTATGAACCAAACGCCCATTACCGCAAAAATAATGGCAACAAAGCTGTATCCGATGGGAGAATTGAAATAACTGTTAAAATCACGTTTAAAAATGGCTTTCACGTTCTTTAATCCTCCTTTACGGCAGTAAGCTCTGCAAAAATCTGTTCCAAAGAAGTGGACGCTTTCTTTTTCAGTTCCAAAATAACCGCGCCGTTTTGCGCAAGGTATGCGGAAAGGCTCTTTAATGCGTCTTTTTCGTCCGAAAGCGTTACGGTGTAAATCTCGGCACCGTCCTGCGCCGAATCTTCAAACTTTGCGTCACACACCGCATCGGCGCTTTGCAGCAGAACATCCGCCTGCTCGGCAATGATTTTTAAAGTGTACATATTCGAGCGCTCTGCTTTCTGCAACAGCGCACTTGTTTCGTCCATGGCAACAATGCTGCCCTTTTTAATAATGATAATTTTGCTGCACACCGCGCTGATTTCCGCCAAAATATGCGAGCTTAAAATAACGGTGTGCTGCCTGCCCAGCTCTTCAATCAGCTTTCTGATTTCCACAATCTGGTTTGGGTCAAGACCAACGGTCGGCTCGTCCAAAATCAAAACCTTCGGGTTTCCGATTAAAGCCTGTGCAAAGCCGACACGCTGCTGATATCCTTTTGACAGATTACGAATCACGCGGTTTTGCACATCCGTAAGCCCAACTTTATCCATAATGCGCCCGATATGCTCTTTTTTGTTGTCTTTCACCTTTTTCAAGTCGTAAACAAAGGAAAGATACTCCAAAACTTCCATATCGGTGTAAAGCGGCGGGTGCTCGGGCAGATACCCAATGCACTTTTTGGCTTCCATCGGTTCTTTTAAAATGTCATGACCGTCTATCAAAACTTCACCGGAGGTTGACGAAATATACCCGCAAATCATGTTCATGGTAGTCGTCTTCCCGGCGCCGTTCGGGCCTAAAAAGCCGACAACTTCCCCGTCGTCTATGGTAAAACTGATATGGTCAACCGCTGTGATTTTTCCGTATTGTTTGGTTAAATCCGTAACCTGAATCATTTATACTTTCATCCTTCCTGCCTGCAAAGGATTGTAAACCCTTCTTTATTTCTCGGGTTTATTCACCTTAATGCTTAATTCGCGAAGCTGGTTTACCTCAACGCTTGAGGGCGCATTGGTCATCAGCTCGGACGCATTCTGAACCTTCGGGAATGCAATGACATCCTTGATATTATCGCAGCCAGTCAAAAGCATC
>CAKSHV010000142.1 GCA_934457515.1 uncultured Clostridia bacterium | reverse complement strand
CGTTTGCGTGGTTTCCAATGCTTTGCGGCTGAATTTTTGCAAGATTTACGGAAAGGGCAGCGCGGACGGCGAAAAGAATGCCGAAAATGAGTTGGTACTTGTTGTAAAAGGCATGATGTGTGCGCACTGCGAGGCGAGTGTCAGCAAGGCTGTGTTGTCTGTCCCCGGTGTTTTAAGCGCGAGGGCGGACCACAAAAGCGGAAAGGTGTTTGTTGTGCTTAAAGACGGCGCTGTGCCGGACGCGAAGAAAATGAAGGAAGCGGTTCGGCAGGCAGGATATCAGGTTACGGCAGTTAAATAAATTTATATATAAAGGAGCGGTAAATATGTTTAAAACAACAGCTAAAATTGACGGAATGATGTGTTCTATGTGCGAGTCGCACGTAAATGACGCGCTCAGAAAAGCATTTGACGGCGCAAAGGTTTCGGCTTCGCACACAAAGGGCGAGGCAAGCGTGATTTCTGAGAAAGAAATCAGCGAGGCGGAATTTCAGGCGGCGCTGAAAGACACCGGCTACAAAGTGCTGGGCGTTTCAAGCGAGCCGTATGAGAAAAAAGGTTTGTTTTCGATGTTAAAAAAATAATAAAAAGCCCCCTTTTTGATATGCACCTCCAAAAGTGTCCGACTTTTTGGGTGCATATCATTTTTTTGGGGGTTCTGATCTTTAATTAGAGAATTTCGCCGTTTACCGAAACGGTGTGCACCTGCCACGGAATAAATTTTCCGCTGTTTTTTAAAGCGGTCACCGCGGCGTGTTCAATACCGCCGCAGCACGGCACTTCCATGCGCACAACCGTCACGCTCTTAATGTCGTTTCGGCGGATAATCTCGGTCAGCTTTTCGGAATAATCCACATCGTCTAATTTCGGGCAGCCGATCAGCGCAATGCGGCCTTTTATAAAATCGTTGTGAAAGGCGGCGTAGGCATAGGCGGTGCAGTCTGCGGCAATCAGCAAATCCGCGCCGTCAAAATATTCGGCGGTGACGGGTACCAGTTTAATCTGAACGGGCCACTGGGAAAGCTGACTTTCAAGGCGCACATTTTCGGTGTTTTTTAATTCTTTCTTTTGCGAAATCCGGCGCGCGTTGCTGCCCGGACAGCCGCACGGCAAGGGGGTGTCTGCCGCTTTCTTTTTTTGCATGTTTTCCAAAACCGCCTGTTCGTCATAGGCGTCTGCCTCGCGCTCGATAAACGTAATCGCGCCGGTGGGACAGGTGGGAATGCAGTCGCCCAGACCGTCGCAGTAGTCGTCGCGCAAAAGGGTCGCTTTGCCGTTCACCATGCCGATTGCGCCCTCGTGGCAGGCGTTTGCACATGCGCCGCAGCCGTTGCATTTTTCCTGGTCTATTTCAATAATTTTTCGAATCATTTTTTCATTTTCCTTTCTGTTTGTTCGTTTGTCAAAAACTCATAATCGCCTTGACTTTATGGCATAACTATACTATAATGCAAAGAGAAAGTATGTTGTTTTTCCAACGAAACGGAGATTTTTTTATGGATTATGTGAAAATTTTAATGAAGTGCACTCTTTTTCGGGGCATGACGGAAGCGGAAATAGCAGAGCTTGCGGCGTGCGGCGCGTTATATACAAAAAATTATAGCAAAAATGAAATGATATGGAACATGGGGTACGAAATTAAGGCAATCGGCGTGATTTTAAGCGGCGGTGTGCGCATTGAAACGCAGGATTACTGGGGCAACCGCACCATTTTGGCGCGTGCGGAGGCGGGCGACATGTTCGGCGAGGCGTTTTACTGCGCAAATGTTAAAAAATCGCCTGTTTTTGTGTGCAGCGACAGTGCGTCGGCTGTGGCGTTTTTAGACGCAAACCGCGTGGAAAACAGGCATTTTTTGCAAAATCTGCCCCTTGTGCTTGCACGCAAAAATATTATGCTGACAGGGAAAATCGGGCACATCACCCGCCGCACAACGCGTGAAAAGGTGCTATCCTACTTATCGTCCGAGGCGGCAAAATGCGGAAAACATACATTTGTCATTCCGTTTAACCGCCAGGAATTGGCAGATTATTTGGCGGTAGACCGCAGCGCTCTTTCGGCAGAACTTTCCAAACTTAAAAAAGAGGGTATGCTTGATTTTAAAAAGAACCGCTTTTCGCTTTTGGAATAAGCGTTTCGGTTGACAGATTTTCAAAAGTTTGATATACTGTAATTACTATGTCGAACGGAGGAGAAACATGAAAGGAAACCGGATTAAAGATTTTAAAGCACAAATCCGTATGCACAAAAACACATTTGTTGTGTATTGCATTTTGCGCGGACTTGTTTTGCTTGCTGCGGTGATGAGCATTATAACCCGCAATTATGAAAGCTTGTATTTTTGCGTTTTAACCCTTGTTTTGTTTCTCGTTCCGGCATTTGTGGAGAGAAATTTTAAAATTTCTTTGCCGTCCACATTGGAAATTATTATCATGCTGTTTATTTTCTGCGCCGAGATTTTGGGCGAAATGAACAGTTATTATGTAAAATTTCCCTTTTGGGACACCATGCTGCACACAATAAACGGCTTTTTGTGCGCCGCAATCGGGTTTGCACTTGTGGACCTTTTGAATAAAAACGACCGTGTGAAATTCGAGCTTTCGCCGTTTTATCTCGCGGTTGTGGCGTTTTGTTTTTCCATGACCATCGGCGTTTTGTGGGAATTTTTTGAGTTTGGCTGCGATGTGTTTTTTCACACAGACATGCAAAAGGACTACATTGTTCATTCTATATCCTCGGTTTTGTTAAATCCCGAGCCGATTAACAAAGCGATTCACATCAATTCGATTACCGAAACGGCGGTGAACGGACAGAGCCTTGGCATAAACGGTTATTTGGATATCGGGCTGTATGACACCATGAAAGATTTGCTTGTAAACTTTGTGGGCGCGGTTGTGTTTAGTGTTATCGGCTATTTTTATGTCAAAACCCGCGGCAAAAACAAGTTTGTGCAGGAATTTATTCCAACCGTTGTGCACGAAGACAAAGGTGAAAAAGAAGAGATTTTAGAATAAATGAAGGCGGTTTTGCGCCATTTTGAAAAATAAACTAAACTGAATTTGTTAAAACAGGGAATACTTTAGATAACTTTAAGTTTTAAGGAGAGAAAACAATGCTTGATTTTTTGAAAGTTGCCTGTGTGGTGCCCGATATTAAGGTTGCGGACTGCGCGTTTAACACGCAGGAAATTTTAAATAAACTAAACGACTGCGCAGAGGACAGTTTGGTTGTTCTGCCCGAGCTTTGCATAACCGGCTACACGGCAGGCGATTTGTTTTTCGACGCGGCGCTGCAGCAAAGCGCGCTGAAAAGCGTTGCGCGCATTATGAACGAAACGGCGGGGAAAAACTATGCCGTGGTTCTCGGTGCTCCGCTTGTGCTTTTCGGGCAGCTGTATAACTGCGCTGTTGTTCTTTCGGGCGGCAGGATTTTAGGCATTGTGCCCAAAACATTTATCCCTGTTTATAACGAATTTTATGAAAAACGTTGGTTTTCCGGTGCATCGGATTTAAAGCAAAAAGAGGTTTATATCCCCGTTCTTTCCGATGAGCCGATACCGGTCGGCACCGATTTGGTATTTGATTTGGGCGGATTTGTGCGGTTCGGCGTTGAGGTGTGCGAGGATTTGTGGGCGCCGCTGTCGCCGGGAACTTTCCTTGCCTTAAACGGCGCAGAGGTGATTGTGAACGTTTCTGCGAGCAACGAAACCATTTCCAAGCGGGATTACCGCACGGGGCTGGTTACGGGGCAGTCCGCAAAATGTATTTCGGGCTATGTGTATGTTTCGGCGGGGTGCAAAGAGTCGACCACCGACCTTATTTTTTCGGGGCACAGTTTAATTTCCGAAAACGGCACGCTGCTTTGCGAAAACCAAAACCGAATCGATTCGGATTATATATTGCGCGGAGAGATTGATTTGGGCAGAATCCGTGCCGACCGTGCAAAGATTAAAACCTTTAAAGACTGTGCGGCGCTTTACGGCGCAATGCAGCCTGTGCGCAGCGTTTATGGATGCTGCAAAGTGCAGAGCGGGGAGGGCAAATTATATCCCGTTAAAAAATATCCGTTTATTCCGTCCGATGCAACCAAGCGAATCGAGCGGTGCATGGACATTTTTAAGATGCAGGTTGCGGGTTTGAAAAAGCGCATTGAGGTGACAGGGGCGAAAGCCATTGTTGTGGGTGTTTCGGGCGGACTCGATTCTACCCTTGCCCTGCTTGTCAGTCATGAGGCGATGAAACAGCTAAACCGTCCGTTTACCGATTTAATCGGCATAACCATGCCGGCGTTCGGCACAACCGACCGCACGTTTAATAATTCAATAAAGCTGATGGAATCACTTGAAATTTCCTATAAAACCATTCCGATTAAGGAATCCTGTTTGCAGCATATGAAAGACATCGGACACGACGAGAGTGTGCACGATGTGACCTATGAAAATGTGCAGGCACGCGAACGCACCCAGGTTTTGATGGACTATGCCAACAAAATGGGCGGATTCGTTGTCGGAACGGGCGATTTAAGCGAGCTGGCACTGGGGTGGTGCACCTATAACGCAGACCACATGAGCATGTACGGCGTGAACGCGGGCGTGCCGAAAAC
>CAKSHV010000141.1 GCA_934457515.1 uncultured Clostridia bacterium | reverse complement strand
CTTTTATAATACGCATCATAGTAACCCGAGCTTAACGCATAGGTGCCAAGCATAATTCTTCTCTTTACTTCCGCACCGAAGCCCTGGCTTCTGGTTTCTTTATACAAATCAATCAAATCATCATACTCTTTTGCACGGAATCCGTATTTAATACCGTCATAGCGTGCAAGATTCGAGCTTGCCTCGGCGGACGCGATGATGTAGTATGCAGGAAGTGCATATTCGCTTAATGGCAGCGAGCACTCTTCGCAAACCGCGCCGAGCGATTCGTAGGTTTTAATTGCGTTTTCAACAGCCGTTTTTACCTCGGGCTGCAAACCATGCTCCAAATACTGCTTCGGAATACCGATTTTCATTCCCTTAATGTCCTGATTCAGTGCCTTTGTGTAATCGGGATATTCGATATTTGCAGATGTGGAATCCATATTGTCATACCCTGTAATGTGGTTTAACACATGCGCGCAGTCTTCCACATCTTTTGTGAACGAACCGATTTGGTCCAAAGAGGAGGCAAACGCAACAAGACCGAATCTGGAAACCGCACCGTAGGTGGGTTTAAAGCCGACATTTCCGCAAAAAGACGCGGGCTGACGGATAGAACCGCCAGTATCCGAACCGAGGGCGAAAACCGCCATATCAGACGATACACAAGCCGCCGAGCCGCCCGAAGAACCGCCCGGAACGCAGGACAAATCATAAGGATTCTTTGTCTTTTTAAAATAAGAGGTTTCGGTTGACGAACCCATGGCAAACTCGTCCATATTCAGCTTGCCCAAAATAACCGCGCCGTCCGCTTTTAATTTTTTAATAACCGTCGCATCGTACGGCGGAACAAAATTATAAAGCATTTTGGACGCACAAGTGGTTTTAACGCCCTCTGTGCAAATGTTGTCTTTAATGCCGACAGGAATGCCCGTAAGTTCGGTCGCATTTCCTTCTGCAATGCGTTTGTCCGCCTCTTCCGCAGCCTTTAAAGCTTCATCGCGGCAAACGGTTATATAACTTTCAACGGCGGGGTCTACCGCGTCGATTCTGTCTAAATACGCTTTCGTAAC
Organism: uncultured Clostridia bacterium; assembly: GCA_934457515.1. Taxonomy (GTDB): domain Bacteria; phylum Bacillota; class Clostridia; order RGIG6154; family RGIG6154; genus RGIG6154. Next base: position 3,567 of record CAKSHV010000141.1, on the reverse strand, counting down.
TTCAACCGAAGATACTTCTTTTTTCTGCAAAAGCGATGATAACTCATGCAGTTTTGTAAATCTTATATCCAATCTGTTCACCTCAATCCACTATTTTCGGTACGATATAGCAGCCGTCGCTCTGCTCGGGCGCATTCGCAAGAATTTTTTCTCTCGGATAAGAATCCTTTCGCACGTCCTCGCGGTATACATTTTGTATTTGAAGAACCTGTGCGGTCGGTTTAATGTTTTCAACATTCAAATCGTTCAGCTTGTCCGCCAGGTCGATAATATCGCCAAGCTGGGTTCTGAACATTTCTTCTTCCTCAGGCGTAAACTTCAGTCTTGCCAAAGCCGCCACGTGAAGAACCTGTTCTTTCGTAATTTTCATGCACTATCACCTCAAATTAATATTTTATCATAACTTTGTCATTTTTTCAACAATTTTATTAAAATTTAGAGCAAACTTTTTAATTCGTCCTCATTTAGTATCGAAATTCCCAAATTCTGAGCCTTTGTCAGCTTGCTGCCCGCCTCATCACCCGCAACAACATAATCGGTTTTTTTGGAAACAGACCCCGAAACTTTTCCGCCTGCCTGCTCGATAAGCTCCGTTGCCTCTTTTCTGCCAAGGGTCGGCAGCGTTCCGGTCAGTACAAAGGTTTTGCCGCTTACCTTTTCGTTTTCGGTGACGGTTGTTAAGCAGTTAAAATTAAGCCCCGCATTTCTAAGGCGGTTAATTTCAATTCTGTTTTGTTCTTTGGAAAAGAAGTGAACCACACTTTCAGCCATAATTTCGCCAATGTCGTTTACTGCCGAAAGTTCTTCTGCGGAAGCGGACATAATGCCGTCCAAAGATTTAAATTTAAGGGATAAAAGCTTGGAGGCTTTCAGCCCGATGTGACGGATTCCGAGCCCAAACAACAATTTAAACAAATCGTTTTGCTTGCTTTTCTCAATTGCTTTTAAAAGGTTGTTTGCAGAAAGTTCCGCAAACCCTTCCAAATCGATTAAATCTTCAAAAGTTAAATCATATAAATCCGCAACGCACTTGATTTTTTCCGCCTGCAAAAGCTGAGTGACAACGGCAGGGCCCAAGCCTTCAATGTCCATTGCGTCACGCGAGGCAAAATGGATAATATTTCTGGCAAGCTGTGCGGGACATTCCAAACTTGTGCACCGCAGTGCCGCCTCTCTCTCTTCCCTTTCCACGGGCGCACCGCAGACCGGGCAGATTTTAGGCGCTGTAACCGTCACTTCGTCCCCTGTCCGTTTTTCGGTTAAAACGCGCACCACTTCGGGAATAATGTCCCCCGCTTTCTGAATCAAAACACGGTCGCCGATGCGGATATCTTTTTCTTGAATGTAATCAATATTATGCAGCGTTGCGCGCGAAACGGTGCTGCCTGCAATGAATACGGGCGATAAATCCGCCGCGGGCGTTAAAACGCCTGTCCGTCCCACCTGCCAAGTGATGTTTTCGACTGTCGTTTCCTTTTGTTCGGGCGGGAATTTATAGGCTGCTGCCCATTTCGGCGCTTTTACGGTTGTACCTAAAATTTCGCGCTGATTTAAATTATCCACTTTAAGTACGGCACCGTCTATATCATACGGAAGATTTCCGCGCATATTGCCGAAATTTTCGATTGCCGCAATTGCCTCGTCAACATTTTTGCACAGTTTCGTTTCGGGATTGATTTTAAAGCCGAGCGACTCTAAAAATTTCAGCGACTCAATATGCGACGTAAGCGCAATGCCTTCGATTTTCTGCACATTAAACACAAAAATATCTAAATTCCGCTTGGCGGTAATGCGGCTGTCTAACTGCCGAAGCGATCCCGCCGCCGCGTTACGCGGATTGGCAAACAGGCTCTCCTCATTTTCCTCCCGCTCGGCATTTAACTTTAAAAACGCCTTTTTCGGCATAAAAACCTCGCCGCGAACCTCTACGGTCACGGGTTCATTTAATTTCATGGGTATGGAATTGATGGTTTTTAAATTCTGCGTGATATCCTCGCCGATTAAGCCGTCGCCGCGGGTCGAACCGCGCACAAATAAGCCGTTTTCGTATTCAAGTGAAACGGAAAGTCCGTCTATTTTAAGTTCTGCGGCATAGGTATAAGGGGCGTTTAGCGCCTCTGTCACGCGGGCGTCAAACGCGCGCAGCTCGTCAAAATTAAACACATCATTTAGGCTTTGCATGGGAATTTCATGTTCCACCTTTTGAAATGCGGAAAGTGCAGCGTCACCCACGCGGCGGGTCGGCGAATATGGCAGCACCAAATCGGGGTAAAGCGACTCCAAATCCTCTAATTTGCGATAAAGCATGTCATACTCATAGTCGGAAATGGTCGGGTTATCTTCCACATAATACCTGCGGCTGTGTTCATTTAATTCATCAACCAGCTTTTTCATGGTTTGCTTGATATCTTCCATATAAAATGTACTCCTTTATCAATATGAATATAGTATATCACAAAAATTGCTACGGCACAAGGTTTAAAATTGAATCGGGTCCGGTATCTTCCACGCCCTCAACATTTGTATATGTTTCGGGTACACTGCCGACGATGATGGTCTGCGAAAGCGGAACGGTGGTTTTAACCGTAAAACGCTCCGATCCGACGGGCAGCAGTAATTTTACGTCTACCTCGGCAATTAAATTGAGTTCGTGTTTGGTCTGGTTGATTCCGGCGGCATGAAATGAGCTTTGCAAATCAACCTTCAAAATTTCAGCCGGAATAACCACAACAGGCACTTTAAACAAAAATTTCGGCGTGTTATAGCCCATAAACGCCACAGGCGACATGAAAATTGTTTCTTTTCCGTAAGCGGTGACCGAATCTAAAATTTTGTTTGTCAGTCCGCTTTTAAACAGGTTTACCGCCGCCGAACGAATGGAAATGCTTGCAACCGAGCCGTCATCTTTTCTTGTAATTTCGGTAAAATCGGTATACGTCAAATTGTCTTCTTTTATTTTATCCTCCACGGCTTTATTTATGGCAGAAACCGCAACATAATTGGCTTTCACTTTTGCTTTTTCACGGATAACCGAATTATAGCAGGTGTTATAAATAAAAAGGGCAAGAAAAATTGCGGTAAACAGAAATACAATGCCTAAAATGCACCTGCCTTTTACAATATACACTTTTCGTTTTCGGCACGGCACAAAATCTTCTGCGCATTTTGTCCTCTCCGCATAAAAAAGCCGCATTTTTCTCACCCCTTTATTCCTATTTTATGAATATAAAAAAATAAATTGCAGATATTTTAAATAAACATCTGCAATTTATTTCTCTTTTTCAAGATTGGGTTCAAAGCAATTTTTAAAAAACTTATTTCATGGAGTTTTCGTATGCTTCGATCATTTTTTTAACCATCTGACCGCCAACGCTGCCTGCTTCTCTTGCAGAGATGTCGCCGTTGTAACCTTCTTTTAAGTTAACGCCTACTTCGTTTGCAGCTTCCATTTTGAACTTTTCCATTGCAGCTTTAGCCTGCGGAATTACAATTTTGTTGCTCTTAGCCATGTTAAAAACACTCCTCTAAAAATTTTTTTGTGTGACTTTTTGTCACATCCCTATTGTT
>CAKSHV010000140.1 GCA_934457515.1 uncultured Clostridia bacterium | reverse complement strand
AGTGCCAAGCCTTCATATGTCCAATCGTGCAAATTATCCGAGCTGTAGCATGAAATGCCGATAACGTCGGTTCGGCAGGTTCCGGGTGTGTTGTCGATGCCTTTGTGTTCGCCATACCAGTAGTATTTCCCTTCAAACTGCATAATACAGCCGCCGTGCGCCTGAATATCGTTGCCGTTTACATCTTGCCAAATCTGTCCGTTTTTCATTTTTGCCACCCTTTTTTCCTAAATTTTATATCAGTATAGCACAAATTGGACATTTTGTAAACAGTTGATCAAAAAAAACACTTTTTCTATTGCAATTTTCTTCCTTTTTTGATATAATTGTAAAGACTTTGAATATAAAAGAAAAAGGATGGGATTTTCATGGCAGACATTCGGTATTTAACCGACCGGTATGACGAAAAAATCAAGGAAATTCTGGACTTTGACGCACCTTTAAATTTTGTTTTTATAACCGACCAGCACAACAGAATGAACGAGTACACCACCACCTGGGACAAAACGAAAACAAAATTCGAGCTTGCGGCAAACCACATTGAATCCATTCAGTATATTATAGACCGCGTGCCAAACATCACGTGTGTGGTAAGCGGCGGTGACATCGGCAACGATTACGACCCCGACCCGAATAAAATCCGCGCCTCGCACCAAGAGGTGATGGACGCGCTTTATAAGCTTTCCAAGCCCGTTCACTGCGTTGTGGGCAACCATGACGACGCGCTCGGCGCTGCAACCGACCGCGGTCGGGACAATACGAAAGCCTGCATCGGACCTGAAGAAATGCATAAACTTTGCATGAAATTCAACCCGACCGATGAAAACTATTATTATACCGATTTTGATGATTTGGGCTATCGGTTTGTGTTTCTAAACACAAGCGACAAACCCTATTATTTAAACGAAAAAGGACAGTATGCCGTAGGTTGGCGTTTGGAAATTTCAGACAAGCAGGCAATCTGGTTTGAAAAAGAGGCGCTTGACACCGATAAAAAAATTATTGTGTTCAGTCACTCCCCTCTTTCAAACAAGGGTGTATACGGTTCGGAGGGCGGTCCTATGCCGGGGTATGATTATGTTCCCTACATTAAGCCCTATGATGACACCTATAATGCACCGCGCGTGTATCACGCGGCAAAAAGCTGCAAAAATGTGGTTGCACTGATTGCGGGGCACGTTCATTATGATAATCTGTTTTACGATGACGATGTTTTGTCCATCACCTCCCTTGCCTCCCTTGCGCAGGAGTGGGACGAACTTTGCCCTAAGCGCGAATTCGGCACAATTACCGAAACCGCCTTTGATGTGATTTCTGTTAAAGGAACCGTTATGAAACTCACGCGGTTCGGCGCGGGGAATGACAGAATCGGCAGACTGATTCGCGGGTAAATGATGATTTTATTTGGAGGATTTAAGATATGAAAAAAGTAATTTTAACCGGCGACCGCCCGACGGGACGGTTGCATGTGGGTCACTATGTTGGCTCGCTGAAAGAACGTGTTCGCCTGCAAAATTCCGGCAAGTATGACGAGATTTACATTATGATTGCAGACGCGCAGGCGCTGACCGACAACGCCGAGCATCCCGAAAAGGTGCGCAACAACATTATAGAAGTTGCCCTTGACTATTTGGCGTGCGGTATTGACCCCAAAAAAGCAACCATCTTTATTCAGTCGATGGTGCCCGAGCTTACCGAGCTTACGTTTTACTACATGAACCTGGTAACTGTTTCGCGTGTGCAGAGAAACCCCACCGTTAAAGCGGAAATTCAAATGCGCAATTTCGAGGCAAGTATTCCGGTCGGATTTTTCTGCTACCCCATCAGCCAGGCGGCGGATATCACGGCATTCCGTGCAACCGAAGTGCCTGTCGGCGAGGACCAAATGCCCATGATTGAGCAGTGCAAGGAAATTGTGCACAAATTCAATATGGTATACGGCGAAACACTGACCGACCCGAAAATTGTTCTGCCCGAAAACAGTGCATGCCTGCGTCTGCCCGGCATTGACGGCAAAGCGAAAATGAGCAAATCGCTCGGCAACTGCATTTATCTTTCGGATGAGCCGGAGGAAATTCAGAAAAAAATTATGTCCATGTTCACCGATCCGACCCATCTTCGCGTGTCCGACCCCGGTCATGTGGAAGGCAACCCCGTGTTTATTTATTTAGACGCGTTTTGCCGTGATGAACATTTTGAAGAATTTCTGCCCGAGTACAAGAATTTAGACGAATTAAAGGCGCACTACACCCGCGGCGGTTTGGGCGATATTAAAGTGAAAAAGTTCTTAAACAGTGTTATTCAGGCGGAATTACAGCCAATCCGCGAGCGCAGAAAGGCATGGGAGCAGCGCATTCCCGAAGTGTATGACATTTTAAGAGAGGGCAGCAAAAATGCCGAGGCAGTTGCAGCCAAAACCCTTGCCGACGTAAAACGCGCCATGCAGATTAACTATTTTGAAGACAAGTAAAATATAAATGAAAAAAGCAAGCCGAAAGGCTTGCTTTTTTTCACTTGAATAACTAAAAAGGATTTTTCATGCCAAAAATTTTAAAGTGCAGCCGCCTTTTTGCCAAGGGCGCGGCACGCCTCTAATGCTTCGTCGTCCGGCGCTTCGTTTGCAATTAAGCCCTCGGGTTCAATAAGCTTTGCGCCTGCTGCGTGCACGCGGTCTGCCCAGTTGCGCATCCATTCGCCGTCACCCCAGCCGTACGAGCCGAAAAGCGCCATATTTTTTCCGGCAAGTTTTGGTTCAAGCTCGGAGAAAAACGGTTCGAACTCGCCCTCCTCCAAAACCTCGGCACCCATTGCCGGGCAGCCTAAAATCAAAGTGTCGAAGCCAACTGCATCGCCTGCCGAAATATCCGAAACCGAAAAAAGCTCCGTTTCGGGATTTACGGACTTTGCGCCCTCTGCAACCGCCTCTGCCATCGCTTCGGTGTTGCCGGTGCCGCTCCAGTAAATAACAGCTGTTTTGCTCATTTTAACCTCTCCTTTCTTTTAAGCGTCACACTGCACGGCAGCAAAATACCTGTGCTAATGTTTCGCCGCGTTTTAAACGCTTTTGTATTGCATGTCTGCAGGTTTTATACCGTCTGAATGTCGCTTTTGCGCCCTCAGGGTCTGCATAAACTTTCCAGTCGCCCGTAAGCACAGCACCCGCACCCCTGTTTTGAATAAAGCCTAAAATGTCATGGGTTGGATACCCCAAAAACGCACCGATTTCATGCGGAAACTCGTCGTCTTTTAACCGTTCGGAAAGCTTTTTTAACATCTGCTCCAAGTTGTCTGATTCTTTATAGCCGAACTTTTTCAGCAAAGACAAAACCGCACGGTTTGCCAGCTGTTTTTCAAGCTGTTTTTTGCGATAGACCAAAACCAGCACCCGCACATCATTTTCCGAAAGGATTTTAAAATAAATGTCCTTTTGGTTCATCGCGCGGTTTAAGCGCTGAACTTGGGCTGCTATCTGCTCCCTGTCCCGCTTGCGGCAGGATATTAAGTTTGCAGGCTTAATGCCTGCAAGCGCAGGCCCGCAGTGGAATGCAATCTGTTCTTCCGACACGGCTTATGCTCCTTTCTGAAAAGTTAGCCTTTCCTAACCGATGTACAAAAATTTTTAAGCAAAATAAGACGACAACGCCTCTTGCAGCGCACTTGCGCTTGAAGAGTGGCAGTGTTTTACAACCGCACCCGTTTTTTCCGCCTGTTCCGATGCGGTGCTTACCATTTTGTGCGCAACCGTTCCCGTGAACACAACTACCATATCGGGGCTGCCGATTTGGTTTCTGAAATTTGCGGGACACTGTGTGAACACCTTGCATTTGCAGCCGAATTTTTTGCAGATTTCCTTATAGCGGCAATGCATTCTGTCATGCCCGCCGACAATTACAATACTCATAAACGCCTCCTTGTTTTTGCACATCTCTTTGCCCCCGCGCCGAGATATGCGTTTTTTTGTCTGAATCTTTTAAAGCACACAAGTTAGTTTTAACTAACCATGTAGTTAGTTTAACATAACTTACATGCTTTGTCAATACCAAATTGCAAAATTTTGTAAATTTTCGACTTGTTTTTTGTTTGACTTTGTCTGACGGATGTGTTATAATAGAAATAGGTACATATGTGCAAATTCGAAACGGAGCCAAAACATGAAAAAACGTTTTCTATCCGATTTCAGAAAAGAAGGAAATGAGAAATCATGAAAATAAAAGAATCGGCAGAAAACTATTTAGAGGCAATTTTAATGTTGAAAGCCAAAAACGGCAGTGTGCGCAGCATTGATATTGCAAATTATTTAAATTTCACCAAGCCCAGCGTTTCGGTTGCCATGAAATCATTCCGTGAAGAGGGATATATCACGGTTGACGATGTGGGCAGCATTTCGCTGACTGATAAAGGCAAGGAAATTGCCGAAAAAATGTATGAACGGCACCAGATTATTGCCCTTGCTTTAATCGCACTCGGCGTTGACGAAACCATCGCCTATGAAGACAGCTGCAAGATTGAGCACGACATCAGCAACGAAAGCTTTGAGGCGATCAAAAACCATTTGAAACAAAGACGTGTTTTATAAATATGAACCCCCCTGCATTTTTGCAAGGGGTCATTTTATCTTATCGGCAAAACATATATAT
>CAKSHV010000139.1 GCA_934457515.1 uncultured Clostridia bacterium | reverse complement strand
AGTGGTCGAAATTGTAAAAAAACAGCACGAAAAAGCCATTCGCATTTTAAACGAAAACAAAGAAAAATTAGACGAATTGGCATCGTTTTTATATGAAAAAGAGACCATTACGGGCGATCAGTTTATGGAAATATTAAATGCAGCCCCAAAAAACAACCAAGCCCCAAAAAACAACCAATAAAAGGCATAAAATAAGGCAGACAGGAATGATATGCACATTCAAAAGTTAGACGCTTTTGGATGTGCATATTTTAGGAAAAATAACATTTTATTATGAATTCCCATGATATTTCCCTAAATTTTAAAGAAATAATTGACAGATAAGACGAAATTGTGATAAAATAAAATAAAATTGATTAAAGAGGGTAGGGATGTAAGAATGAAGAAAAAGATAAGTTTATTGCTTGCACTTCTTATGTGTCTTGGCAGCGTTATGCCCGCGCTTGCGGCGGACAGCTCGTTTGCAAATGATGGATATGATTATATGCTGTTTAATTACTCGTCTTTTGCACAGCATATGGGCTCATGGGTCGTAAATGGCGAATCCGAGAGCATATACGGTCAGATTTTGCGCAGCCAAAAAGATAAAACACTGAATACAACCGTAAATGCCGAGGCATTGTTTGTCCCGCAAAAGACGGGGACATATTATGTTTGGGCGCGCTCGGTTGATTTTGATGTAAATCCCGGTTCAAGAAGATTTTTGGTCGGAATAAACAACGGCTTTTTGCCCGGCTTTGCGGGAGATCTCGGCAAAGCAGGCTGGGGATGGTCGCTTGTCGGTTCCGTTTCGCTAACGGCGGGAATTACCAATAAACTTACAGTGTGTGATTTTACCAATTGCACCTTTTCACGCTTAGACAGCATTGTTGTAACCGATAATCCGAATTTTGAAGCACCTGAAAAAGATAAAGTGCAAAATGAGCTGGGATCTTTTTTAGTGTCCGGCAGCGGTCTTACATATGACGGAAGATGGGACGGTTCTAACTACTATTATAATGCCGATGCGTTTTACGGCATGGGCACATGGTCGTACGCAAACCAAAGCCTGTCGGATGCTGTAAATGCGCAGCCGTTTTCCAAAAATTATGTTATAGGTAAAACAAACCGCAACACTTCGGGTAATACGCCCGCTGTTATTTATGCGGATATTGACGAGCCCGGCGAATATACACTGTGGGTTCACTGCGGCATACCCGATCAGGACAGCAATAAGTCCAGAAGTTTTAAAATTGCGGTGAACGATGCCGAGAGCGGTTCAATCTGCAATTACACGGGTGTAACCGGTTTTTTCTGGGAAAATGCAGGTAAATTTAATCTAAAAGACGGAATAAATGCAGTCTATCTCATTGACTACATGTCTTATTATGCACGGTTTGACGCGATTGCATTTTCGAAAGACGACACCTGTCCGCCACCGAGCGTTGAAGGAGCGATTTCGCGGTATGCAACAAAAATCAACTCAGTTTATTCAACGCCGAAGGCTGATGAACAGGCATTGGCACATTTCCCTGAGTATGCGCTCGAAGACGCTGAAACCCTTTCAACCATGCAGATCAGTAATGAAAACGTGACGGTTAACTTTTATAATGTTCAAAACGGTGACAAAACGTTTGTTCAGAACGATGTGTATTATAAAGGCGATAAATTAAAAAATAAAACCGATGCACTCGGCAGAATTTTAATGCGGTATGACAGCGTATCGTTAAATTCACAGGACCGCGGCAGTCCGATTTACACTGTTACACCCATGAAACCGTTTAATGTTGCGGAAAACGACTGGCAGTCGGACTCCGAATGGGGTGTCGGCGCGGACAAAACCTGGACAAATATGGGTGCTTTAAATCCCGACACAGTACTTGTTGAGCAGTATGTGGGTGAAACAATCACGGTTCCGCTCTACATTCCAAAATCGGGCTATTACTACGGCATAACGCGCGGCGCAGCGTTTCAGCGGGATAATAAGCGCGGCTACACCGTTTCTGTAAACGGCTCGAATTTAACGACTAACGGCGGCATGCATTATTTTAATGTTACAAATAACGAGACCTTTGGCAGCGGATTTGTTTTTTCTTACAATACAGACCCCATATATTTAGAGCAGGGTGAGGTTACTGTTTCACTTACATCGCAAAAAAGCGGTCAGGCAATGCGTACAAGTTTTTTCACTCTTGTTCCGGCAGACAACACCGCAGAGGTTGAATCAATTATCAGCAGACTTACAAGTTTTAAAACGGCGATTTCTATCCTTGGCGGTGACGCACTTACCAATTATTACGGTACGCAGGCGCCAAAAACAACAACGGGATATCCTTATCCGATTACCTATGACTATGTTGCAACCGTTACGGGCGCAAACTTTAAAAGAACCACAAGAAACGTGTATGAAATGGGTGCCGGAGAATGGTTAATTCCCAAATCCGCCGTTCAGAGCGCCGAAAACGAAGTTACGGTTACCTATGAAAGTGAATATGCGACCGTAACCGAAGTATGGAGCATTGAAGGCGGCGATGAAGAACCGCGTGTTGATATGACGGTTACCGCAAAGCGAAACGGCAGCTACAGTGTGATTATTCCATCACACAACAGCTATAACGAGGACGAGTATGAATACGGTTTTGCACCTATGCAATACCGTGGACACGGATTCCCCGAAGCGCCTCTTTTAATTACTGAGCAATACATGTTCACGCCTATGGTTTCGGTTTCCCTTCCGAAAGACAACAGTGTGGTTCCGGGCAAGGAAATTACATACGGTTACACGGTAGAACCCTCATGGATTCCGCTGCGATGGGTTTACAGAGACGATTATAAGTTCGGCGCGGTTATGCGTGCGCCGACCGTATCGGGCGTGGGCAAAATTGCTCCCTCGCTGATTGCGGGCGCGCAAGGTTCGCCGGACAGTGCACTTAAGGTCGGGCAGAGCTACGATTTTTCATTCCGTCCCATTTACAGAACGGGCGACTGGTATGATTCGTTTTCCCATGTTGCGCACGATTTGTTTAATGTGCGTGATTACAGACAAAACTACTATTCTTCGGTAACCGATGCCATTTTAAACACCTCTGACTTGATGATGGATGACGAGGCGGGCGGCTGGGACGCAAACGGCATGGGTCACTGGAATATGGAAGGCAACACCATTGCCTCGAACTCCACACCGCTCGAGGCGGTTCAGCGCTTTATGCTGACCGATGATGACAGCATTTTAAGAGAACGTGCAATCCCAACCATCATCAGCACGCTGACACGCAACTCGCACTTTAAATGGAACACAACCCAGGGCGGTGCGGTTACGAACTATGTTGGAGAAAATTTGCCGTCAAGCGTCGGCAAGCGTTCGGGATATTTCGGCGCAACCGTTTTGGAAGGCTTTGACCAAATGGCACACGGCGCAATGCCATATACGTCTGATTTGGCGACATCGCTTGCGGATAATATTTCAAGCGACAGCAAACAGGCAAACTACATTTCGGATTTGGTTTCCATGTACAAATCCACCAATGATGAAAGCTATTTAATAAAGGCAAAATCGGTTGCGGATAATTATTTGGTTGAAATGAAAAACACCATTCAATCGGAAAATCCTATTAATTACAGCAGTTTTGCATATATTTCATTCATGCCCTTCATTTCGGGTTTGATTGATATTTACAGCGTGACAGGCGAGCAGAAGTATTTAGATGCGGCTGAATACGCCGGAAAAGTGATTTTAACCCTTGTTTGCTCGGTCGGCATTGACGGTGATAAAGCAGAGCAGTACATGGATATTACAAAAGAATATCTCTGTCAGCGCGGCTTTATGTTATACGCAAACTTCTGGTGGCACGGTGAGGTGCAGTGGCGTCTTGGCACAAAAAAAGGCGAACCGGCCAAAGCAACAGACCACCCGCTTCAGCAAAAAGGATTTGATAAATTGCAGGATGAAACGGTTCCTGCTTGGGTGCCTTCGAGAGTCGGCATTGGCTTAGAGCAGCCGTCTACATTCTACGGCGAATCATTGAACATGATTATGTCCAACTGGGCGGCAGATATGCTGCGCCTTGCGGAATACACAGGCGATGATACTTATGAGGCAGCGGCGCGAAATGCCATTATCGGCCGATTTGCAAACTATTCGGGCTATTATGTGAACCGTTTTGTAACCTATCAGATGAAAGCGAATTATCCGTATGATTCGCCCGTTGATTTCACAAGCATATACTGGCATCATATTCCGCCTTTCTTAAGCATGCTGGAGGATTTTGTGATTACCCAGGCTTGGAAGTGGTCGAACAGACAGATTGATTTCCCGTCGGTTCGCCAGCAAGGATATGCATATTTTAACAATAATCAATACGGTTTTGCATCGGGCAGATTCTTTAATGAAAAAGATATGTGGCTTTGGATTGACAAGGACGTAGTTACAACATCTTCCGTTCAGGCTGACTGGATTGCAGCACGCAAAGACGGCGTGATGGGCGTTGCGCTCATGAACGAGCAGCAAGAGCCTTTGTCTGTTACCGTAACGCTTGGCAACAAGGCGGACAGCACCTATTCCGGCATCGTTACACTCTATGCGGCAGACGGCTCGGTTAGCCAAACCACGGCAGAAAATGGTGTGTTTACCGTAACCATTCCGGCGCACGGGTTGGTTGGTGCAGTGATTGACAGCGCAAAAATTAATGCTCCGT
>CAKSHV010000138.1 GCA_934457515.1 uncultured Clostridia bacterium | reverse complement strand
CCGTACGGGTCAATAAAGAACGTATCAAAGCTCATGTCGCAAGGCAAAAGACGCTTTTGTCCGTAAATGTAATTGATAAGACCATGATTAAAGTAAGCACGGAACCATTTTTTTGGACTGTTGCTTTTAAGCAGCGCATTTACAAGATTTTCAAAGTTTTTTGCCACCATCGGGCGGTCGTGAATAATATTTTTCGCCTCAACAAAATAAAAACTGTTATGCAAAGACGCCGTTGCAAATTCCATGCCCATTTTGTCGGAAAGTTCATAAAGCGGAACCAAATCGGGCGCATTTTTATCCTGAACGGTCATGCCGAAACCGACATCTTTCATGCCCATCTCGCGCAGTTTTTTCAGTGTGCCGTAACCGCGCTGGAATCCGTTTTCCAGTCCGCGGATTTCGTTGTTTGTTTTCTCCAAGCCCTCAATTGAAATGCGGATTCCGATTTGCGGAAATTCTTTGCAAAGGTCCACTATGCGGTCTGTAAAAAATCCGTTTGTGGAGATAACAATACGGTCGGACTTTTTGTAAAGTTCACGCACGATATCCTTTAAATCCGTTCGAATAAAAGGCTCGCCGCCCGTAATGTTTGTAAAATACATCTTAGGCAGTTTTCTAATTGTTTCAATACTGATTTCTTCTTCCGGCTTGGACGGCGCTTTATAGCGGTTGCACATCGAGCAGCGCGCATTGCAACGATATGTCACAATAACCGTTCCGTTTAATTTTTTCTCAGACATGACTGTTAAAATTCAGCTCCTTTATATACACAAATTAACTTTTCGCAATATGCTTCAACCGTGTCGAATCGGACGGAAGTGCAATTTTTTGCATACTTTTCTGCGTTTTGATACAGCATTTTCATTTTATCCGCAAACTCGTTTAAGTTTCCGCTTTGGAACAGTTCGCCTGTTTTGCCGACCTGAATCAGCTCTGGGATACCACCAATGTCTGCTCCCAGTACCGGCGTACCATACATCTGGGATTCCATCACGGAAAACGGGCAGTTTTCATACCATTCGGACGGATAAACCGAAAATTTTGCCTCGCGAATGAGTTTTTTTAAATCTTCACCGCTCTGAAAGCCCACATTTTTCACGTTCGGAACGTTTGAAACCGCCTGCTCCAAAGGTCCGGACCCGGCAAAAACAAACGGAATATCGGGCAGCATTTCGCATGCCTTTATCAGTGTTTTAATGCCTTTTTCCTCCGAAAAACGGCCAAAATACAGCACATAGTCTTTCTTTTGAACCGACTCCGGCTGCGGCTTATCCATAAAATTATGCATGGCAACCGTTTTGCTTTTAAAAATAGGGTTCGAGTCCATCTTGCTCTTCATAAATGCGGAACAGCAAATAATTTTATCTAAATGGTTATACACTCCGTTCCACTTCCAAAAGTACCCTTCTGCCGTTCCGACAGCGCTTTTGGCGGTTGAACCGTGGATACACTTTCCTTTTGTGCAGTTAATGAAATGTCCGCCGAGACATTTTTCGCAGTTTTGATGCGTGTTCGGATTATTGCACATATGATTGGGACAGACAAGCTGATAATCATGCGCAGTATAGACAATTCGGCACGGTTTTTTAGCCGCCTTGCGCCAGGAAACAATTTCCAAAATGACAGACGGGGTAAGCTGAAAATTAAAGTTATTTAAGTGGCACACATCAGGCTGAAAATCTTCAAGCACCTTGCGAATTTTAGTCCGTGCCTCTTTGCTGTAAATTGTCTTCAGAGGATAGGTCAATTTAGCAAGTTTTGACCCGCCGTGAAAATCCATATCCGAGGTGTACGCATTAACACGGTTGCCAACAATACGTCCCTTGTGCTCCATGCCGAAATACTGCACCTCATGCCCGCACTTTTTTAAGTAATCTCCCAATTTAAATATGTACGTTTCACTGCCCCCGTTGGGATAAAGAAACTTGTTAATCATTAAAATTTTCATGCTTTACTGTCCTTTACTTCAGCGCAAGCGTGCGCTTTTCTTCTATCTCGCCGCATGCATCATACAAACGAAGCGTGCGGGCAGTTACATCATTCCAATTATATTTGCTTAAAATAAACGCCTGCGATTTTGCTTTTATGTTCTGAACAGACTGTGGATTATCACATGCCTGCTGCAGCTTTTCTCTTAAATCGTTCACATCGGACTTTTTAAACAGAATGCCCATATCTTCCACAACCGAAGCGCACTCATCGATGTCTGATGTTAAGCAGCAGTTTCCATAGCTCATCGCCTCAAGCAAACTAAGGGGCATACCCTCTAAGTCGCTCGGCAGCGTATACAAATAAGCGTTGCTGTAAAGTTCGTCCAATTCCTTGCCCTGCACAAAATCCGTAAACAAAATTCGATTGTCCGACGCTGCTGCCTGCTTTAATTTTGCCGTAAAATCTTCTGCGTCGGAATTTCCGCCGGCAATAACCAGCTTTTTATCGGTTTTAACGCCTTTAAACGCCTCAACCAAACAGGAAAGACCTTTTTCGGGCACCAATCTTCCGAGAAACAAAATGTAACTGTCTTTTTCCAAACCGTATTTTTCTTTTATAATCTGCGCTTTCCGCACGGTCGGACGGCTAACGCCGTTTTCAATAAAATGAGTTTCTCTGCCGTATGTATCTAAAAAATACTGCTGCACGCTTTTGCTTAAGACGATGATTTCGTCCGCATATTTTGCGGCGCATTTTTCGCCGAGCATGATATAGTTGCGCGCGACAAAGCCCCATTTGGCGCGCCGGTGATCTAAACCGTGAATGGTTGCAATGCAGCGCTTTTTAAAAAGTTTCGGCAGCCACAGCATGGCGCACGGTCCTTCGGCATGAAAATGTACCACATCATATTTCCCAAATGCTGCGGCAACAGCTGCAAAAAACGAGGCGCTCATGGCGGCAATGCCTTTTACATTCAGCGTCGGGACGTATTTTAAGCGCACACCCTTATAAGTTTGCAGCCGTTTTCCGTCAAACGCTTTTCCGCTTACATGGTGCCCGCTGCGGTTATACACCGTAACGGTGTGCCCCAGACGTGCCATGCGGATGGCAAGCTGCTCGACCACAATCTCCACGCCGCCCTGACGACTCGGAACCGATTTATGCCCCAAAAAAGCAATCCGAAGCCGCGAAAGCCGCCTATTTCTATCCTCTTTGACAACTTTTAAGCCCATAGTTTTTTCTCCGATGCAATAAAATTAAACTGACCCGTCCTTTCGAAGGACAACTAAAAACGTTTTGAACAAAATTTTCAAATCCAGTCCCAAAGACCACTCGTTGATATACTGTTTATCCAGGCGTACAACCTGCTCAAAATCGGTAATATCGCTTCTGCCGCTGACCTGCCACATGCCCGTGATACCCGGCTTTATGGCAAGACGCGCATGATGCCGCGGCTCGTAAAGCCGAACTTCGCCAACCAACGGCGGGCGCGTACCGACCACGCTCATATCGCCTTTCAACACATTGAAAAACTGCGGAAATTCGTCTAAAGATGTTTTTCGGATAAACTCGCCGACACCGGTTTTGTGCGTGCCGTCCGGCAGAATTTTGTTGCCGATGACGCGCGGGTCAAAATCCAGTTTAAACATTTTGCCGTCGCCCAGTTTATTGTCCTTCATCAGCTGGTCTCTTCGCTTTTCCGCATCCATATACATGCTTCTGAATTTGTAAATCTTAAATTTTTTGCCGTTCTGCCCCACTCTCTCCTGCGAGAAAAAGATAGGACCCGGCGAACTGATATAAATAGCGGGCGCAACAAAAAGGAAAGCAATGCCTGTTGCGATACAGCCGACCAAGCCGACCGCAATATCCATCAGCCGCTTTAGGAAAAGTTCTCTTGCCGATGCATAGTTCATGCTGGTGGTCAGCACCGTGTATGCTCCCACCTTTTCCACAAATTGCTTTTTGCCCGAAATATTCGGAACTTTGATTAAATTAAAATGAAGGGTAACCCCTGTTTCCACCAGGCTGTTTACCAACTCTTTGGAATAGGGTTTGTCACCCGAAGTGACAATTAAAATCTCGTCAATCCACTCGTTGCAGACGTAAGACGAAAGGGATTCAGAATCGGCAACAATCGGCACATCGCAAACAATTTCACCCACACGGCTGCTATCAGTAAGCGCAATGCCCACGATTTTATACTGCGCATAGTTCTGTTCTTCAATGTTGTGCAAAACCGATTCCGCCATATCGTCGTTGGTGACGATTAAAAGGGCGCTTTTATCGCCGCTCTCCATTTTTTTATAAAGAATTCTTTTTCGCACCTCGCGCAGCGAAAAGGTTAAAACGGTGTATATCAACATGGCATACATAAGCATAAGTCTTGAATAATACTTGCCTTCTTTAAGCAAAAACAGGTACAAAATAGCAAGCCCCGTAACCAAAACCGCATGCTTAAGCGTTTTTTTTAAATCATAAAGCGCGTCGAACTTTAAAACGTTTTTTAAAGTTTCAAACAGAAACAAAACAATTCCGTTTGCAAGAATGAGGTACAAAATGCCTCTTCGATACAGCATGCTTTCAAACGGATTCCAGCCGAACCCGCATAGGGCATAGCCCAAAATATATGCGAGAATAAGACTGAACATGTCCAGTACGATAAAATCCAAATGTTTTACCCAGCCGTCTGACTTTTTGTACATACCGTTTCTCCCTTTTTAAAGTTTACTTGGTGTTTTTTTCGAAAGGTCTGTTAAATTCTGCAGAAACATGGCGTCTGCCTGTTTTTCAAAATGCTTTTTAGCAAGCTGCTCGCTTAATTTTTGGTAGGCCTTGTT
>CAKSHV010000137.1 GCA_934457515.1 uncultured Clostridia bacterium | reverse complement strand
GAATAGTTCCCGCGGCTTGACGCACCGAGCAGACAAATGTTATACCCCAAAACAATCAGCGCGTTTAAAACGCCCAAAATCACGGTAGGCAGAGTGGGCTGAAATTTAAGCCCACTGCCTAAAAACGTTAAAACCGCTATTAAAAGTCCGTACCATACCGAAAATGCAATCGGCGCATCTGCCTCCGATCCCGGATAGTTGTTTGCTTGTATGCGGCTGAAAAGCGACTGCCACGAAAACAGCAAAATCATAATAAAAATCAAAGCAATTGTAAAAACCGTCATACTTTTATAAATCTCCGTTTAAAAATTATTGGTTCAGCGCCTTTATCGTGCCGCCCGGGATTTGTTTTACCGAGCCGTCTTTCATCGTCAGCTCAATGCGGTAGCTGAACGCGTCTTTCGAAGACGCAACCGGAACAATCACTTCATAAGGATAAACGTTCATTTCAGCCACACTTTCCTCGCCGTTTCCGATTTTATAAATCACGCGGATTCCCGAAACATCGTCCTCCGTATCGGTTACATAAACATACGCATAGTACGATTCGGGGCTCATTTGCAGTGCAAACGCCTTCCCGTTTTCGTGCTCCGCAACCGTCTGCTGAATCGGATAGTTGCCGTTTAACGTGTAGCTGAATTTTGCATATTCGGGTGCCTTAAGTTCCGGAATATTTAAAATCACGCTGACCGCTTTCTTCGGCTGAACAGTTATAGTAAACTTGCCGCCCGAAACGGAAACTTCCGATTTTTCACCGCCCGAATACAATGTCGCCGTGCCGTTTACGGCACCTGCATTCGGCACTTTTTCACCAAGACTTACAACAGAAGTCACTTCTTCGTTTCCTTCATTGATAAAGCTTAAGCCCAAAACGCCGTCCTTGCGCGCCGCCAAGTAGTCAAGCTGAATCGAATCGGAGCTTGCAATGCCGCGGTCAAGCCACAGCCACATACCATCCTCATCATAAAATTTTCCGGGTGCATAACCGTATTGGTTTGAATCAAAATATGCATAGCCCTGCTGTTTTATGCCGGGGAAAGCCACCTTATAATCGGTCTTCGCGCTGATTTGATTTACCAAAAAGTCACACAGCATGGAATAGAATTCCGGAATATGGTGCCAGTAAATATTGGTAAAATCAGGGCCGTTAAACGCATACTCGGGGCGCATATAATAGGTCCAGAACCGCTGGAGATAATAGCCGGAATAGCCGCCGAATCTGCCCACAATCGCATTGCGCGCAACCGACTCAAAATAATCATCTCCCGTAAGATAAGATAGCCGAACCATATCGCCCGCCCAGCAAGACATGGTCATGTAAGACGAGCCTGAGAAAGTAACCTGCTGCTCCACACCGAGACCTGCATTACTTGCAACCCACAACGGCACATCTTCTTCAAATTCACGCATTTTCGCATATGCCTTTTCAACATCTGCGGGATTATTCGGCGTTGTGCCCTGCCGCCAGATAACATCACCGTGCCACCAGAACGAAGACGATAATTTGGTTCCCTTTCCGCCCTGCCAGCGCACCGCAACGTCCTCGGGGTCATTCACGTGGATAATCTGATTTTTCTTCGTGCTGTCCACGCCTGCCGTCTGCACCATTGCAGAAAGCCATCTGCCGGTGTATTCAGCAGCGTCTAAATATTTCTTGTCGCCCGTCACATCGTAGATGGCAAGCAAGGACGAAAGAGACGGATAGTAGCCCGAATAAATAAACACGGTATCTTTAAGCTGTTCGGTTTTCGGTGCATAAACCACATTTGTCAAATATTTATCCGCCGCGCTTATCGCCTGTGTCAGATATTGTTTATCGCCTGTGTATTTATACAGATACAGATCATTCATATACGGAGCTACAGCCGATGCTGTTTCATTCACCGTTCCGCTCTTTGCCTTGTCTACAGCATAGTTCAAAAGCCACGGCAGCGTGCCGCCCGTCTGCTCATACACACCGCCCATAACATTTAAATTAAAATATCGAATCGGCGTACCGATAGTATGTGTTCCCCAGTCATGTGACGCCTTGTTTTGCGTCCGGTTCATGTGAAATGTCGGGCGCGTTAAAAGGTTTGCGATGGTCGGAATGGTTCTTCGTTCCAAAACATCCTTGTTTTCAGTCAGCTGATATGCCTGCAGCAGCGCCATCGGGTTTGCGTTCGATGCCATATAGGAAGATTCCATGTTATAAAACGCCTTTGCATACTTGTCCCAGCCTCCCAAATCATCATCCATCATCAAATCGATAGTATTATAAATTGCTTCATTCAGTGTGGTATAATAATTGGTTCTGTAATCCGAAACTTCAAACAAGTCCTCTGCAATGTGCTTGTAAGAATCATACCAATCCGAAACCTCGGAGATTACGCGATACGAAAAATTAAAGTTCTCGCCGGCTTTAAACGCACAGTCCTCCATGCCGAACAGCGGTGCAAACACACCTCCGGCAAAATCACCTGAGGCGTTGATTGCCGCAAGACCGAACAGATTGTTTTCCGAGTAATTCCACTGCACGGGCAGCCATGCAGGGTCAACCACAATGCCCTTTGTCACTTTATGCGCGCTGTATGCATTATTTTCCGCAAGTGTATAAGTCATCATAGGTGTCATAGCAGACTGCTGCGTTGTCAGTCCTCTGCCGCTCTTAACCTGCTTACTCATAACACGGTACGGAATCATGGCAAAATCATAATCGGAAATCCCGTCGCCTTCAAACGAACCGATGGAATACATGCCGTCTTGCTTAAAATCAGCCGAAAGTGTAACCTTTGGCGAGCGGTCATCATCCAGCTTCCAAACCGCGCTGAATTCTGCATACGGATTATCCGCAAACTGCAGCGTCACCTTATTCCCGGCAACCGAATAATCGGACGGAATTAACCAAAATGCATTACCCGCCTTAAATACGTCATTGCCAATGTAATCTTGTTTTTGTCCGTTAACCGTAAAGCTGTTTTTAAACTCGGCAATTTCGGTCTGCGCACCGCTGCCCGCTTTCAGCGAAGTGTCCGCACGCATTAAAAGATATCCAAGCGGCTCTTCTCTTTTGTTGGTCAACACCCAATTGCCGTTATACAGCGCATAAATTTCATTCTGCACCACCGTGCCGTTTTCGGTCGGCACCTTGTAAAACACCAGTTTCACACTGCCGTTTTCAATTGTTGCCGAATCGGCGGGCGCAGCCGTGCTTTTTGCCCACGCGGGAAACTCTGCCGATGCATTCCCCTGCGCAACATACGGCTTTGCAATCGCCGCCGTCACACCGTAGCTGTTCTGCGGAACATACTCTAAATCCGCCGTTAAGAACACACCGTCGCACCGCGCATAGAATTTTGAAGTATCGTAAAGTTCAACGGTGTTCTCCCCTTTTGAAAGCTCAAACACGCCCGCATCCTGCCAGTCATAGCCGTTTTTGCCGTGCGTTCCGAACTTTTGGTCAGCCTTAACGCCGTTTATACCAATGTTAAAATAGCGTGTGCCGGGCGAATTGGTTTCAAAATCCTTTGCATGCACCCATACACGGTATTTGCCGGCACTTGCAACCAAAATGGTCGCAACGGCAGGCTGCGGATTGTTGTAATCCTCTTCGGTCTGCTGCGGATTGTCCTTAGGCTCTACCAAACCGCGCAGCGTCGTTCCGTTAAACGCATCACTTTGACCGCTTTCCGAAAACCAAGTGCCGAGCGACCCAAAGCTTTCGGGGCGCAAAAAGTATGCACTTATCGGTATTTCGGCTAAAATACGTACTGTGTTGGTATCGCCTTCCCATGTCACAAGTGCTCCCAATGCCTCGGATACAAAGCGCAGCGGAATCATGGTTCTGTCCGAAATCAAAGCGGCGGGCGCATCCAAAGCAACCTTTTCGCCATCAATTGAACCTTTATTCGCACCAATAGTCAGTGAAACAACCGACCCGTTACGCATGCCCGTTGCGGTCTGCGACGCATCGTCCCATTCCACGCTGCACCCAAGCGCCTCGAAAATCGCGCGCATAGGCACCATGGTCCTGTCGTTAATCAGGCAGGGCGGCACGTCAAACGCCATATATTTTCCGTTAAACTGCACCGCAATTTCATCGCTTGGCCGTGCCTCGCCGCTGTCTGCCGCTTTAGACGCCTTTGCGCTGCCCTTTTTATACAAATATTCCTTTTGCAGTTTTTGAATCACTTCCCGATTTTCCCCAATGGAAAATGCGCGGTCATTCGTGATTAAAATCATGTCCACGCGCGAAAAATTGCCGCGGTAATCACGAAGCGAAAGCGTGTGCTCGCCCGCAAACAAGGGAACAGAATTTACCTTTTCCCAAGCCCAGCCTTCTTTTCCGTGCCCGCCGGCAAGCACTTCCCCGCCGCCGTCTACCGATAAGTAAAACGAGCGGTAGCCGGGATTTACTGTCGAATCCTTTGCATGCACATAAATATCATACACACTGTCCTGCGTCACGCCGAACACCGCTTTTGCATTGTCCGCGTCCCCGCCCGATTTTGTACTCGAAAACAGAAACGAATCAAGCTGTGTGCCCGAATCCTGCTGCACCTCCCAGGTGCCGAGCGGATTAAAAGACGTGTAGTCCAAAACCGAGTACACCGATTCACCGTTAAAAACGGTGTTTACCTCTTCTTTTTCCTCTTTTATGGGGTTTACAAGCTCGCCCGCAACAATTTTTGCCGCGTTTGCCTTTTTAAATGCAGCGAAATCGCTTTTGCTTTCGGGCAATTTCACACCCTTGTCGGAAGATAAAACAATTCCCTCCACGCGCGGTGTGTAGC
>CAKSHV010000136.1 GCA_934457515.1 uncultured Clostridia bacterium | reverse complement strand
TGGGACGAAGCGTCAAACACAGCCATCGTTGAAACAAAGTAACTAAAAAAGCTTTAATTTTTAAAAGCTCACACCGTACGGTGTGAGCTTTTTTGCGTGTTAACCATTTTCTCTTTTTCGGCATAAAATGACATGAGGGATTCTTTTTAAGAAAGGAATTTGGTTATGTTCAAAATATCGGAATTTAACATTTTAAATACTGCGCCGCGGCGCATTGAGGTTATAGACTACGGTGTGCAGATGATCGGCGCGCCGCTTGAATGGAAGGAAACCATGGGCGAGGGAATTCGGGTCGGCGTGATTGATACGGGCGTTGACATAAACCACGAGGATTTGAAAGACAGGGTGGTGGAATACATGGATTTTACGGATGACAACAGCTTAGAGGACTTTAACGGACACGGCACGCACGTTTGCGGCATTATCGGCGCGAGTTTAAACGGCGTCGGGGTAGTTGGCGTTGCGCCGAAATGCAGCCTGTATGTTGCAAAAGCGTTTAATGAGGACGGCACGGCAAAAGACGGCGCAATCGTTCGCGCTATGCGGTGGCTGATTTCCAAAAATGTGCAGATTATAAACATGTCGTTTGCGTCCGAACAACCGGTATCCGAGCTGTATGAGGCGGTGAAAGAGGCATACAGAAAAGATATTGTGCTAATCGGTGCGGCGGGGAACAGCGGCTCGGATAAAGAAAACACCATTGGCTACCCCGCAAAATGGAAAGAGGTGGTTGCGGTGACCGCCGTGGATATTGACAAAAATTATGCCGAATTCAGCTCGGCGGGAAAAGAAGCCCAGCTTGCCGCTGCAGGCATTGCCATATATTCCACATTTCCGCACAACACATACAGGGCACTAAGCGGCACCTCCATGGCATCGCCCTTAATTGCAGGAGCGGCAGCAATTTTGCAATCAAAGGCACGCATGCGATTTAAACGCTTTTTAACGCCCCGTGAAATCGGCACCGTTATGGGCATTTACGCCGATGATTTGGGCAATAAGGGCAGGGATGAACGATACGGATACGGCGTTTTTTCGTTCGGCAGAATAAATTAACGGCTTTTCAGGGAAACTATGTGCGGGTGATTATTATAATGCAAAACAAAATTTCATTTTCCGCACGTATATTTTTAGGGTTAATTTTGGGTATTGCAGTCGGTGCTGCACTGTATCGCGTGCCCGAAATTGCGAATGCGTATATTAAGCCGCTCGGCGATGTGTTTTTAAATTTAATTCGGTTTATTGTGGCGCCTGTTGTGTTTTTAACGGTCGTTTCGGGCATTATTTCGATGGATAATGTGAAAACCGTTGGCAAAACGGGTGTCCGTGCGCTTATTTTCTATTTTTTCACAACCGCCGCGGCGGTTGTCATCGGGCTTGGCGTATCTTTCTTTTTCCGTCCGTTTTTTAAGCCGCTTAGCACATATGACTTGGTTTATGACGGTACGACATCGGTCGATTTTATTGAAACGCTGGTGCACATGTTTCCCTCTAATTTTGCGGGTGCGTTTGCAGACGGCAATATGATGCAAATTATCATTGCCGCATTGTTTTTCGGGCTTGCCATTTTGAGTTTTGAAAATAAGGACGGCGCAAAAGGCGTTGCCGTTTTGGAGAAAATTGTGCTGAAGGTGATGGACATGATTTTAAAATTCTCTCCAATCGGTGTTTTTGCGCTGATTGTGCCCGTCATTGCCCAAAGCGGCATTAAAGTGCTCGGCAGCTTACTTTTGGTGCTGATTTGCGCTTATACGGCGTTTATTTTGCACATTTTGTTGGTTTATATGCCGCTTTTATATGTAAAGCACCGCATTTCGCCCGCGCAGTTTGTTTCAAAAATGCTGCCGGCGGTTTCGCTTGCGTTTTCCACCGCCTCGTCGGTCAGCGCCATGCATGAAAATTTAACCTGTGCGCAAGGTTTGGGCGCAAAGGAATCGGTTGCCGATTTTGTCATTCCATTGGGCGCTACCATCAATATGGACGGGACAGGCATATACCAGGGCGTTTGCGTGACCTTTATTGCCGCATGTTTTGGCGTGAATTTAACTCTTTCCCAGTGCGTGGTTTTAACGCTCAGCGCAACCCTTGCTTCGGTCGGCACGGCAGGCGTTCCGGGCGCGGGCATGATTATGCTTGCGGTCGCGCTGCAAAGCGTGGGGCTGCCGGTTGAGGGCGTTGCCTTGGTTGCGGGCATTGACCGCCTGTTTGATATGGGCAGAACCGCCATGAATGTAATGGGCGATGCGGCGTGCGCCATTTTTATCTCCCCCAAACGCAATGTGTGAAGATTTCATGAAAATTCCTTGGAAATAGTTGCGGTATTTGTCAGAGTGTGGTAAAATAATAAGACATAGACTATAAAAGGAGTTTTTAAGATTCATGAATATTGCATTTTTCTTAACGCCGAAGGCGAATGTTTGCCATATGCTGTCTACCATTTCCATTGCAAAGGGAATTGATATTTTGCGCGAATGCGGCTATACCGCCGTCCCGGTTATCGACAAAAGCGGCGCGTATATCGGCGTTGCAAGCGAGGGTGATTTTTTGTGGCATTTGTTGGACGCCGGCGGCAAAAAAGTGGAATCGGTGGGGGAAATCATCAATAAAGATAAATACCGCGCCGTGCCCATAACCGCCACCATGGACGAGCTTTTGGACCAGGCACTTGCACAAAACTTTGTTCCCGTTGTGGACGACAGGGGGCTCTTTATGGGCATTGTGACCCGTAAAGACATTATAAAAAACATGATTAAAACCGCGCACGAGGCAAAATAATTTTTTTGATCTTGCTGCGAGTTCCTTTTTGAAAGCGTCAGCGCAAGAGAAAAAACTTGCTTTATTTTGGAAAATCGTGTATAATATAAGAAAGTATACCACAAAAAAAGGAGATGATAGTGTGGCTTCACATAACTATTCCGCAATCACACCCGAGATTTACTCGCTTGCCGATTTGTGCGAAAAAAACAGCAACATAGACCCGTCGTTATATACCGTGCATCAGGTAAAGAGGGGACTTCGCGATTTGGACGGCAAGGGCGTTGTTACGGGATTGACCGAAATTTCAACCATCAATTCGTTTAAAACGGTTGACGGAAAATCCGTGCCTATGGAGGGCGAGCTGTTTTACCGCGGTATTAACATCAACGATTTGGTAAACGGCTTTGAACAAGACAATCGGTTCGGCTTTGAAGAAACCTGCTATCTTCTTTTGTTCGGCAATTTGCCGACTGCCGAACAGCTGTTTGAATTTAACAAAATTTTGGTGTATTACCGAAAACTTCCCACAAATTTTGTGCGTGATGTGATTATGAAAGCGCCGAACGGGGACATTATGAATTCGCTTGCCAGAAGCGTTTTAACTTTGTATTCCTACGATAAAAATGCCAACGATGTAAGCATTCCGAACGTTTTAAGGCAGTGCATTCAGCTGATTGCAAACTTTCCCCTGCTTTCGGTTTACGCCTATCAGGCATATCGGCATTACGGAAAAGGAAAGAGTTTATACATTCACAATCCTGACCCGAAGATTTCAACGGCAGAGAACATTTTAAGGCTGCTGCGTCCCGATAAGTCCTACACGCGTTTAGAGGCGCGCCTTTTGGATTTGGCACTTGTTCTGCATGCCGAGCACGGCGGCGGTAATAACTCGACTTTTACAACCCACGTTGTTACCTCGTCGGGAACAGATACCTATTCGTCCATTTCAGCGTCTCTTTGTTCGCTTAAAGGCCCGAAGCATGGCGGCGCAAACGTTAAGGTAACTTTAATGTTTGAGGATTTGAAAAAGAATGTAAAAGACTGGGAAGACGAGGACGAAATTAAGAAATATTTAAACGCACTTTTAAATAAAGAGGCGTTTGACAAGGCGGGGCTGATTTACGGTATGGGTCACGCTGTCTACTCACTGTCCGACCCCAGAGCAAACGTGCTTAAAAAATATGTCCGTCTGCTGTCGGAGGAGAAAGGCAAACTGAAAGAGTTTGAGCTTTATAAAAAAGTTGCCCGCCTGGCACAGGAGGCAATTTGCGAAAAAAGAAAGATATATAAGGGCGTTAGCCCCAATATCGATTTTTACAGCGGATTTGTGTATTCCATGTTAAACCTCCCGCCCGAATTATACACGCCGATTTTTGCGGTTGCAAGAATCGCGGGCTGGAGCGCGCACCGCATTGAAGAGTTAATCTGCGGCAACAAGATTATCCGCCCGGCTTACAAATCGGTTGCAACCGAGCGGGAATATGTGCCTCTGAAAGACAGAAAATAAAATTTTAAACAAGCAGATGTAACTTCATACATCTGCTTGTTTGTTATATATGGAAAAAACTGCCCACATAAAATGGGGCAGTTTTTTTAGGGTAAATTATATAGGATTGTAAGATATGAGCTTAGTTAACGCTATCCGGGTCTGTGCCGTAGGGATAGATTTTAAGGTCAAACGTATATGTGCCGAGCGTACTGGTAGAGTAGGTGGCAGCATCTACGCCGCATGCCTGGGGAACAACTAAAACCACTCTGTCGCCTCTGTCTTCAACACCTAAGATGACAGACGAGAATTTAACGGTTTTTCCCGCGGTTGTGAATGTGCCGATAACCGGCAAGCCTTTCAGCTCTTTCTCTGTTGCGGGCAGGTCGATTTTCGATGTTAAAACAACGAAACGGAACTGTCCCAATTCGGAATTGTTGCCCTGAGCCTCAAAGTCGAGTTTAAAGGGTGTGAAATCCTTGTTTGTGCCGCTGTATTTAACTTCCGGCACTTCCATGCCTGTGTTGCCG
>CAKSHV010000135.1 GCA_934457515.1 uncultured Clostridia bacterium | reverse complement strand
GCGCTGTAACGGTCAGTTTTTTCGAGTCTTCCACATTTCTGGAATAGTCGTGCTGCGCTTTTGTCAAAGAATCCCGGCTTCTCTGAATGTTGTTTTCCATGTCGGATGCGTCAATTTTATAAAGCACGGCGCCTTCCTGAACCAAGTCGCCCTCTTCGAAATAGTCGGCGGTAACGTCGCCTTTTACCAGCGAGGTAATGTTATACTGCTCGTTTGCCTCAATGGTGCCCGAACCGGTTAGGGTAACCTCCACGTCGCCGCGCGTTACTTTCGCGGTTTTGGTAACAACGCTTGCCTCGTCTTTTTTGCCGCAGGCTTTAAACAAAACTGCGCACAGGGCAACGACCAAAACCAGGCAAACAATAATGATTGTTTTCTTCTTTTTGCCGCCTTTTTTAATTTTAACGGCAGGTTTGTCCGTTTCTTCTGTCTTTTTTCTCTTGAACTTCGATAAAATTGACATACCTGTTCCTCCAATTCTAAGTATCAGGGCAATTATACACCAAAATTGTGAAAACTATGTGAAAAAAGGTTAAAAAAATGATAAAAAAGCAAAAGTGTACCTTTACTTTTGCGCATTTTGCAGGTATAATAAGAAAAAAGGGGTGAGAGAAATGGAACTTTTGGCACCGGCGGGGTCGTTTGACGCGCTAAAGGCAGCAGTAAGCGCGGGCGCGGACGCGGTATATTTCGGCGGCGCGGCGCTGAACGCGAGAATGTACAGCAAGAATTTTTCAGACGAGGAATTAAAAGACGCGGCGGCATACTGCAAAGGTCTCGGCGTTAAAACCTATCTCACCTTAAACACGCTGGTGTCCGACAAGGAATTCGGGCAGCTTATGCCGTTTCTACGGCTTGCAAACGAATCCGCGGTTGACGGAGTGATTGTGCAGGATTTGGGGCTTGCGCGCGTTATAAAAGCAGCAGTGCCGTATCTTCCCATTCATGCCAGCACGCAAATGACGATTTGCAGTTTAGACGGCGTAAAACAGGCGGCGGATTTGGGCTTTTCCCGCGCGGTGGTTTCAAGAGAGCTGCCGAAAGCGGAACTTAAATATATTTGCGAGCACTCGCCCATTGAAATCGAGGCATTTATTCACGGTGCACTGTGCATGTGCTATTCGGGGCAGTGTTATTTAAGCAGTGCCATCGGCGGCAGAAGCGGAAACCGCGGAAAATGCGCGCAGCCGTGCCGCAAGAAATATGAAAACGGCTACGAATTAAGTTTAAAAGATTTGTGTATGGCGCGGGATTTTCGGTCGTTTGCGGAGTGCGGCGTTGCCTCTCTTAAAATTGAGGGCAGAATGAAATCGCCCGCGTATGTGGCGGGCGTTGTTGAAATATACAGGCGCTTGATTGACGAAAACCGAAACGCGACCGAAAAGGAAATTCAGCGTTTGGAGGCACTTTTTTCCCGCGAAGGGTTCACAAATGCGTATTTTTTAAACAATCCGTCCGAAAAAATGTTTGGTGTGCGCACTGAGGCGGACAAGGAAAAAAGCCGACTCATTTCCGAAAACGAAGAGATTTTAACGAAAAAAATTCCGCTTGATATGGAATTTACGGCGAAAACAGGCGAGAATATGCGCCTTGCGTTCCGTGCGGCGGGGGAAGAACAAACGGAAGAGGCAGAACCCGCACCTCTTGCAAAGAATGCGGAAAGCACGCCCG
This sequence comes from uncultured Clostridia bacterium, assembly GCA_934457515.1. GTDB lineage: Bacteria > Bacillota > Clostridia > RGIG6154 > RGIG6154 > RGIG6154. The sequence goes on along the minus strand of CAKSHV010000135.1, from coordinate 3,152 downwards.
AAATGTGCGAAAAACAGCTTAAAAAGTTGGGGGATACGTATTTTTCGGCAAGAAATATAAGCTGTGAAACAGACGGCGGTCTGTTTATTCCAAACGGCGTGTTAAACCGTTTGCGCAGAGCCTGTGCCGACGGGTTATGGGCGCGGTTAAGGCGCTCGAGCCGCCCGTTTTATGATGAGCTTGAACATGCAGAAAGTAAAGACCAAAATCCGCACACGGTTGCCTCTTGTTTAACCGTTTCGCAGGCAAAAGCCGCGGAAAATTATGCAGATGAAATTTGGCTGCCTTTGTTTGCCATTTCCGAAAACATCGGCAGAAAAACAGCGGCAGTGCTGCCGCCCGTTCTGTTTGACCGCGACATAAGCGCGGTTGAAAGCCGTTTGAAAGCCGCAAAAGAAATGGGCATTACAAAGGCGGTTTGCAAAAACATCGGTCAGATTGCGCTGTGCAAACGGTTAGGTTTTACAGCCGTTGCGGACAGCAATTTGAATGTGTTTAATTCCCATGCACTGGCAGAAATTTCCGAAATGGGCGTTCGGGAGGCGGTTTTGTCCTTTGAATTAAACGCCGCACAGCTGCGCGGTGTGCAAAAATGCATGCCCGTTTTGGCGGTTGTGTATGGCAGATACCCCGTTATGGTCACCGAAAACTGCATTTTGAGAAATAAAAATGCGTGTATTCACGAAAAAGGATTCGGCGCGCTTACGGACGAAACGGGCAGAACATTCCCGGTTTTCTGCGCCTTTCCGCACCGAAATGTGATTTACAATGCCGTGCCCCTTTACATGGCGGACAAGGCAGCTGACCTTCCGAACTGCGGGCATTTGTTCTTGTTTACAACCGAAACGGCAGCGGAAGTTGCGGACATATTTGAAAAGTATAAAAAGCATGCGCCGTCGGACGGCGCGTTCACGCGCGGCTTTTACAATAAAAAAGTTTAATCGAAAAAGGAGAGAATTTAAATGGCAAATCAAGTGATTCAAGGTTGCGGATTCCACCACATCGCGCTTTCCGCATCGGACTTTGAAAAATCCCTGAAGTTTTACACCGAGGGACTGGGATATACAGTATATCGCAGCTGGGAAACCGATACGGGCAGAAAAATTGCCATGCTGGACTTCGGAAACGGCACGCTTTTGGAGCTGTTTTCGGATGGGAAAAAGGAAAATGCGCCCGAAGAACCCGCAGGCAGCTACTTCCATCTGGCGCTGAAAACGTCCGATTCAAAAGCCGCGTTTGAAAGTGCGCTGAAAGCGGGCGGCACGGTGCACAAGGCGCCTTCGGAATGCGTTATTCCGTCATGTCCCGAAATCAAGGCGGTTATCGGCTTTGTGAAAGGCCCGGACGGCGAACTGATTGAATTGTTTGAACAGCATTAAAATTAGGACATGTTCATATGAAAAAAAGAGGTGCGATTCAACGCACCTCTCAGACTGTCGAAAAACTATGTTTTTCGACAAGAAAAGGGAGTTTGAGGGAAATTCCCTCAAAATTAAAATACGCCAAAAATCAGGACATGTGCCTGATTTTTGGCTCATTGCAAGGGCTGGCGCGGTGAGCGCCGTGCGAACGAAAGCCCTTGAATCAAAGAGAATGCGAGTGAAGCGAGTTTTCTCTTTGAAAGTGTCGACTTTATCGACACGCTCAGAGGTGCGATTCAACGCACCTCTTTTAAAATTGAACGGTATGTGTTTTTGTGCTCGTTTCACCGGGCGCAAGGCTTACAATTCCCTTTTTGTGCGCCAAATCGGTATTGCAGTCTGCAAAGTCCGAAATGCCGCACCACGGCTCAATACAAAGAAATTCTTCGTTCGGCACGGTCCACAGCAAAAGATAGTCAAACCCGTCAAACCAAACAACCGTCTCTTCGCCCGAAAGATTGTTTTTCAAAGTCACTTTTCTCGATTTTAAATTGCAAAATACCAGTGCATCATCTTTAAAATAGTCGTTTTTCAGCTCTATAACGCCGCCTTTTTGCGGAATCTGCACGGTTTTGCCGCTCAGCAGCACGCCCGCCACAACAGACGCGTTCAGCGGCTCGTCCTTTTCAAAAATCACGCTGAAATGCTCTATGCCGCCTTTGCAGGCATAGCTTTCGTGTCCGCCGACCGAAAAATACATTTGTTTCAAACCTGCGTTTTTCACCTCATATTTTATTTCAATTTTATCGTCGATAAGGACAAATCTCACGCGGAGCTCAAACAAAAACGGATAGATTTTTAAGGTTTCGCTGTTCGCTTTTAACAGCAAAACGGCATGTGTTTTGTCGGCATTTTCCAATTCAAATTCCATATCTTTGGCAAAGCCGTGTTTTGGAATCGGATAGCTTTTTCCGTCCAAAACAAAAGCACCGTCACGCAGCCCGCCGCAAATGGGAAACAGAACGGGCGCACAGCGGTCCCAAACCGCATTTCCCTGCCATATTCTCTCTTTTCCGCCTTTTTTCACGCTTATAATTTCCGCGCCGAAGGTGGACAAAACTACCGTTAAACATTCATTCGAAAGGGTTATTTTAGCCATATTTATGCTCCTTTTTAAACAGTATACTGTGATTTAAACAAAAAACGAACCTTATTTTTCGCTTTGTTTTCGGTAGTCTGCGGGCGTTATGCCCAGCATTTCCTTAAAACAGCGGTTAAAGCTGCGAATAGTCTGAAAGCCGCACTCGGCGGCAATTTGGGTTATGCTCGCATTCTTTTCTTCCAAAAGCAGCCGGCATGCCTCTTCCATGCGGTTCACGTTCACAAAATGCTTGAAATTAACCGAAAAACAGTCGTGAAATAACTTTGAAAAATAGTGATATTCATAGCCGAGCGCCTCGGCGGCAGAGCGCATGGTAAGTTCTTTTGTGTAGTTTTTTCCCACATAATCAATAATTTTAAACAGAATTTCCGCACTGTAATTCGTATTTTCGTATGTGCCGCGGATTTCGCATGCATCACAAACCAGGTTTAAACACGCAATTTTTATATAGTTTGACGGATTTTCGGTAAAAAACAGCTGTTTTTTTAAAAAATCCCGAATCTCACCGTCAAAAACGGTTTTGCAAAATCCGCAGTTTGCATGCTTTGCTGCAAATTTTCCTATAAAATCTTCGGAAAACACACCCACCCACAACAGGCTGTCCTTCGGGACGGTGAACGAATGAACCA
>CAKSHV010000134.1 GCA_934457515.1 uncultured Clostridia bacterium | reverse complement strand
GCACAACGGGCATGTGTATCAGTTACGCCAAACAAATGCCGATGTAACCGTGGTTGTGATGAGCGGAAATTTTGTGCAGCGCGGCGAACCGGCTTTGCGCGATAAATTTGCCCGCGCAAAATATGCGGTTTTAAACGGTGCAAGCCTTGTTTTAGAGCTGCCCGCGGACTTTGCGGTTGCTTCTGCCGAGCGCTTTGCGTTCGGCGGCGTGTATATTTTAAACGCCTTGGGCGGTATTGATGAAATCTGTTTCGGTGCCGAAAGCCCTTTAAACGAACTAAAGGCGGCAGCTGAGCTTTTGCGCAAAGAAAGAATGGACGCCTATCTGAAATCCGCCGATTTAAAAGACATGCCCTATCATGAATTCAGAAATGAAATTTTAAAGAATAACCCGATTATTAAAAAGCCAAACAACATTTTGGCGATTGAATATTTAAAGGCGCTTGATTTGTTAAAATCGGGCATAAAGCCGCGCGCAATTCAGCGCACCGGCGCGGGACATGACGAAAGCACGCCGCACGGCACATTTGCCTCGGCAAGTTTTATTCGGAATAAGGTGCTGGAAGGCTTTGACGTTTCGCCCTATATTCCCTCTCCCCTGCCGAACGAAAAAAACATTTGCTTAGAGGATTTTTATCCGATTCTTAGAAGCCGCATTTTAACCGAAAGCCCCGAATTCCTTTCTGAAATTGCGGGAGTCCGCGAGGGCATTGAAAACCGAATAATCGAGGCGGCGCTTACCGCAAAAAGCGCGGAAGAGCTGATTGAAAAGGTGAAAACCAAGCGGTATACCCGCACGGCAATATCGCGCATGCTGATTCATATTTTACTGAACACCAAGAAAAACGATTTGTCTGCCGTGCCGCAATACACCCGCGTTTTGGCGGCGGACGAAAAGGGGCGTGCCTTTTTAAATAAGGTGCGCAAAACGGCAAACATTCAAATTGTGACCAAAGGCGGTGCGGCGCCCGAATGCGAAGAATTTAAAGCAGATGTCCGCGCCGGGAATCTGTATGGCATGGTGCAGGATTTTAACGGCGATTTGAACCGCGATTATACCGAAAAACCGTTCATGATTTTAGGGGGACATCATCCCGACATCAATCCGAAATAATGAAAAAAGCTTGGGGGAAAATCCCTCAAGCTTTCAGACTGTCAAAAAACATGGCTTTTCGGCAAAAATGCGAGTGAAACGAATTTTCTCTTTGAATGTGTCGGTTAATCCGACACGCTCAATACACCAGTCCCATTACAAGCATAACAAGCGGAATGGTAATGACCGAAAGAAGGGTCGTTACCGAAACCTCCTGCGCCGAATATGCTGCGTCTAAATTAAAGCGCGTCGCAAAAAGGGTGGTAACCGTTGCGGTGGGGCACGCGGAGGAAATCATAACCGCCTGCGCCACAACGCCGTCTAACTGCAACAGCTTTGCTACCGCCAAGGACAGCAGCGGAAAAACAAGCAGCCGCATGAGCGAAACCAAATATACGCCCTTTTCTTTCAAAACGGTTTTTATGTCAAAATCAACCAGATATGCACCTAAAATAATCATGGCAAGGGGTGTGTTGATGTCTGCCAAATATTCAATCGGCGTTTCGATGATATCGGGCAGCTGAATCCGAAACGAGAACAGCAAAATGCTGATAATTGTGCCGATAACGCCGGGATTAATCAGGATATTTTTAAACGACAGGCTTTTGACATCCTCGGTAAACGTAAACACCCCGACCGTCCAGTACAAAACGGTGAAAACCGCAAGATACGCCGAACCGTAGAACACGCCGTCCGGTCCGAGCGCCGCATTAAGAAGCGGAATTGCCATGAATCCGCAGTTGGAATACACCGAGGCGAATTTATCGATTCTGTAGCGGTTTGTTTCCTCTTTGCGGAATATAAGCCGCGCCAGAAGTATGGTAAGCGCCATGGACAAAAGGGTAAACAGCGCTGCCCGCAGCAATCCGCTCACCAGTCCCGGTCCGATTTCGCTGATTTTGTCCTGATACGAGCGAATGAGCACGCAGGGCGTTACCACGCTGAGCAAAATCCCCGTCATTTGCTTCACGCCCGTTTGGGTTATCATTTTCAGCTTTGTGCAGGTAAACCCCACGCCGATTAACAAAAATACCACGATAACCTGATTTAAAACTTTAAGTGCAATTTCCATTTTTTATAACCTTTCTTATGCCTTTTTAATTTCAATATGCAGCAAAACTTTATTGTTTCCTTTGGCATACAGCGCCCTGTAGTGCCCGTTTCGGTTGGCAATCATCTGCTTTTTATCAACCATTTCGCCGTCCGTTTTATATTCGCACACATAGCCGCCGTACAAAACGGCAGCGTCCGACCGATTTATATGTATTTTTGTATGCTCTTCTCCGTCAAAATCAAACAGCGGGAACAAAATGAGAACCTCTCCCGCCCCTTCGGCGGTAACCGTAACACCGCTTTTTGCCACTTCAACCGTTTGCTTTACCTGTGCGCCGCTTTCGGTTGTTACGGCAAAGACTGCCCGCGCGCAATCGGCGGTAACTTCTTTTTTAATACATTCGTACTTTGAATTTGCATTCGAGGCAAATTCCGCTTCATCGCCGGTCAAAATGCCCGCGCATATGGACAAATCAATCGGATTTTCAATATCCGTTTTGTAATGCAGCGGCGTTCTTCCGACCGGAACGGCAAGACAAATGGCAGACGGCGCACCGCGCCTTTGCACTCTGCCCGGACCGCTTGCGTCATAATCCGCAAGGGCTTTCATTTCCGTTTCGGCGCAGTAATCGCCAAAATGCAAAAACACCTTATGAAAATGCTCGCTCGTTTCAATCGCAAAGTTTTCATTTTCTATCGGGCACGGCAGCTCGCAAACCTCTTCTGCCATTACATAGGCAAGATACAGCCACGAGGCGGTGGTTGCCATGTATTTGTCAAAATATGCATATTCTTCACACCCGAACCCGCTTTCGGTCGGATATTTGTTCTTAATGTGCCGAATGGGGCTTTGTGCAAGATAGGGCGTGAGCGCGTCAACGGCAAGGTGTGCCGCACGCTTAAACGCGCCCGCGCGGTTTAAGTCGCCTTTTCTTTTGAAAAACGACGCATAAAACTCGCAAAGCGCCGCATAAAACGCCTCGTTATGCAAAAACTGATTACTGCGACCGCCAAACGGAATTTCGCCAGTAACCGACTGCATGTAAAGGGTGATGTCCGCCGCTTTTAAAAGCTCTTCTTCAAGCTTATCTTTTCCCGTGCCGTCATAGCCGAAATAAAGTGCAACCGCCAGCTGCAAACGGGTTACAAAATCATACACCACAGGCTCGTTCGGGTCACGGTACATGCCATTCTCGTCAAAAGATAACAGCTGAGATTGAATTTGTTTTTCTATAAATTCGGTTTCATTTCCAAGCGCGGCAAACACGCGCAGCTGCTCGGACGCAGCACCGAACGCCGCCCAGTTTCCGATGCGCTCGGCAGGGTTTACCGCAATTGCGGTATATGTTCTTTCGGGAACAATGGCAGACAAGTCCCTTCGCCATTTTTCCGTTTTCTCTTTGTCAAACGTTCCCGCCTTTTCTATTTCAAGCAAACAAAAAACAATTTCTTTAACCGAAAAATCGTTGCCTGCGCGCTCTCCGTTTTTTTGAAGGGCAACAGGCATTTCACGGCAGCACAAATCCATCATTTTCAAAAATAATTCTTTGTACTCTGCACGGAAACCGTGCGCGATTAAAATGCCCAAATTCGCGGTAAGCCGTGGGAATCCGTGTTCCTCAATGCCGTTTTGCGCAACTTTTTCGGTGTATGATTCCACGTGTGCCTTTGTGTAAGCACACATCACCTTTTCCATTAAATCTATGTATGTTTCCCTGTCCATTGCCTGCTCTCCCATAAAAAACACTCATTTTTATCAGTATATCACATTTATCTTTCATTTACAAGGCATTTGCGCACTTTTTTCATCATATTGCAATTAGAGAAAAAATATGGTAAACTAATGATAAACGAGGTGAAACCGTGAAAAATTATAAATTTATAATAGAGTATGACGGCACAAAATACAGCGGCTGGCAAAAGCAGGGCAACACACAAAACACCATTCAGGGCAAAATTGAGGATATTTTAAGAAAAATGACGGGCAAAGCCTGCGAGGTGCACGGCTCGGGCAGAACGGACGCGGGCGTGCACGCGCGCGGTCAGATTGGCAATTTTAAGTGTGAAACTTCCCTTTCGGAATCCGAAATTTTAAACTATATAAACGCCTATCTGCCCCAAGACATCCGTGTGCTTTCGCTGCAAACATGCGGCGAGCGTTTTCACAGCCGTTTAAACGCCAAAAGCAAGCGGTACAGCTACACCATTTCCGTCGGAAAGCCAAGCGTTTTTAAGCGAAAATACGTGTATGCGACAGACAAGATGCCGAGCATTGAAAAAATGAAAGATGCGGCAAAGCTGCTGTGCGGCACCCACGACTTTTTAGGCTTTTCCTCTCTGAAAAAGACCAAAAAGTCCACTGTCCGCACCGTTTATTCGATTGATATATCGCAAAGCGGAAACGAAATTACCTTTTCTTTCCACGGCAGCGGATTTTTATATAACGGCGTGCGGATCCTGGCGGGCACGTTATATGAAATCGGAATCGGAACAAAAGATATTTCGGACATCAAAACCGTTTTTGAAACCAAAAACCGTGAAAAAGCGGGGGCAACCCTTCCGCCCTGCGGGCTTGTTTTGGAAGAAGTGTATTATGAATAAGGGAGGCGCGACATGCAGAATTTAACCCGGAAAGCCATTATGGATTCCTTTGTAAAGCTTTTAAACGAGCGGCCCTTACACCGCATAAC
>CAKSHV010000133.1 GCA_934457515.1 uncultured Clostridia bacterium | reverse complement strand
ACATAATATTTCGCCTTTTCGGGTTCATTCATCGGTCTTTCCTCCAATCCGTAATGATTTTTTATTGCCTTGAAAATTGCCGATGCAAAGGCTTCGGTATTGCGCAGCTTTTCTGCGTCGGACGGATTGGAAATAAACGCCGTTTCAATCAAAATGGCAGGCATTTTCGTTTTGCGCAACACTGCCAAACCCTTTGAGATTTTTGTACCGCGATTCTTCGTGCCTAAACTCTCGCAAATCGAATTTACAATCTCGCCCGCCAAGCCGTAAACGGGGCTCAATTTGTCATAAACATGGCACTCGGTGCCGCTCGGCGTTTTAAGTGCAAAGGAATTGCAGTGAATGCTTAAAAATAAGTCGGCGTTAATCGCGTTCGCCATAGCCGCGCGGGCGTTTAAGCTGGTGTTCAAATCATAGGAAATCACGTCCGTAATCGCAGAGCGGGAGAGTTTTATGTCTGCCCCCGCCCCGTCCAAAAGTTCGGAAAGTCTTTTTGCGATATGAAAGGCAACGTCCTGCTCCTTTAAGCCAAAACCCTCCGCGCCCGTGTCTTTCCCCTGCGGATTGTGTCCCGCGTCAATAAATATTTTCATAGCCCGTCAACCTCGCCCGATTCAAACATTAAGTCCAATTCCGCAAGGTCTGCTTCCTGCAGAACACCCTTGTCCAGCCAACCCGCGGCAACGTCACGGATTTTGTATTCCGCCTCGTGTCCTACCGCCTGCTTTAATCCTTTTAACACAAATTCTCTTAAATTAAACATACTTAAAAACTCCCTCCCAAAGCAATAATCGCATTTTGAATTTCGGTAAATGCCGCGTTTAAATCACGGCTGTATTTTGTCTTTAAAACTGTGCCCTCGTTATCGGTCGCAAGGGTTGTCACGTCCTCGTACGCGCTTAAATTTTGAACGGTGCCGTCCGTCCCTGCAGTATATGTTGTAGGCGCGCTCCACGGCACATAAGCGCTCACCGTGCTCAACGGCTCCAGTTGAAATGCGGAAAATGTGCCCGACATACCCGAAAGGCGCACCTCAATATATCTTGCGTCAGGACGCGTGCCGCTTACCTCCCACGTAAACGAAAGCGAAAACCGATTCGCTGAAACTTTCTGCCACGAAACAAGCTTTGAGCCGTTTAAATATGCCTGAAGCTTAAATCCCGTCATTGCGGAAAGCGGGTCATCGGTTTTGTTAAAAGTAAACGAAAGGGTATAATTCTGCCCGACAACCATGTCCGAAAGTCCGATGCAGAAAAAGCCGTTTGTATAAGAAGATAAATTCGTCGAATTTGGATGTTCGGCCTGCGTAACGGTAAGCACGTCCGAAGCCGATGAAAGCGCCGTTTTGTCGATTGTCGTGCCGTAGGTGTTGGAAAGCGCGCACGCCGCAGACGGACTTGAAATCGCCCCCGCCGAAACGCCATAGCAATGAAACAGATTCTTCCCGTATTTTTTAACGGAAACGCCCGACAGGTCGGATACATGCTTTGTATACGCGGTCGAAGAAGTACCGCATTCAAGCATCGGTTTTACGACTACGTTCTCAACGGAAGCCCCTGCATAAATTTTAATGTTCGCGGCAACATATCCACTCTGTTCAATATTCACTATAGTGCCTGCGCTATAGTCTAAATGGAATTTTTCATTTGATTTTTCAAAAAGAAACAACGCGCCGCCGTTGTTTTTGCCACTTAATTCAATTTGTGGCATTCCGCTTAACATATAGCTACCTTTTTCAAGGTACAAATTGTTTGCTAGGACTATCATCACATCACTTGTCGCCGTACCGCTTACAGTAATCGAACCGTCATCGGAAACCGTAAACGTAACACCGTTTACCGTCTTGCTCATTCCGTCCACATACGGAAACGGAATAATGTTCTTGCTCGAAACTACCGTATCTAACCGCCTGTCAAGCGCCGAAACATCATCAAGGCGCACAATGCCGCCTAATTTTTCACCCTTTAAAGCCCCCGCAAAGGTCTGCTTGCCGTAAGTCTTTGCGTTCTCTTCGGCAGATGTTGACTTCGTGTCGGCGTACGTTTTCGCAGCCGTCAGATTCTCGCCGTCTTTGGTGTCCGCATACCCTTTTGCACTCGCCAAAGCCGCGTCCGCTTTGCCGTCCGCGTAGGAATGTAAATCCGAAATCTCGCCCTGCAGGTCATTTAAAACAGCCTCCGAATCGGAAATCGCCTTTCGCATGTCCACAATCAGCTCGGTTAAAATCGGGTAATTGGTGTCCGCCGTCACGTCCCCGGTGCCGTTGCCCTCAATAACCTCAAAAACCAGTTCTTTGGTTGTCAGGCACGCGCCCGAAGCGTCTAAAACCGACAAACGAACCCGAAGGTCGCCCACCACCGCATGCATGGAATTTTTCATTAAATACCGCGCGGTCGAGCCCGAAACCTCTCCGCTGTCCACAATCTTTTCACCGTCTGCGCGCAGGGCGGTAATCTCAAAGGTCGTGCCGCTTAAATCCTCCGGCGCGGTGTACACAATTTCATACGCGTTCACATCGTCTGCCACCAACGGCACAGATGAAAAAGCCGTAAACCCCGCTCCGCCCGCAAATATCTCTTTCTTCATTAAATATATCCCTCCTTTTAAACAAGCACAATTTCAATCTCTGCCGGGAAAACATAGCTGTTCCAGTCGCTTTCCCCCGCATAAGACTGCTTTGTAAAGGCTATGGTAAATGTGCCGTCCGACACGCTCACTTTCCCGAACAGTTCGTAATTAATGCCGCTTGCCTGCGTGTAAGCTGCAATGAACGTGCCATCCGCGCGCACATAAAATTTTTGGCTGTCGCCGTCCTCTGCGCCGAATCTGTTTGCTGCCGAAATCGCCGCCATGCTGTTTAAATCCACGCACGCAAGCATGTTTTTCCGCGTTCCGCTTTGCTTGCACTTTCCCATAACAAACATGTAGTTATACCCCGCACCGTTTGAAGAAAACGAAAGAGTGTCGGTGTTATAGTCAAGGGAAAACACACGCCTTCCCGCAAGAAGCGCGTCAGACGCATACGTGCCCGGAATCTTGCCCTTTGCATAACTGCGTAAATCGGTCACCGAACCGTCTGCCGCAATCTTTGCCAGCAATACCGCATTGTCGCCGTCCCCCGGCGCGCTCGACGCCGCCAAAAGCGAAACCGTGTTGCTTACCCTGTCCGACTTTAAATAAATGTACTGCTCCGCGCCCGAAGTGTATGAAACGCTCTCGTTTGCGCCCGACTCCGCCGAAACAATCGCATACGTGCCGTCGGGAAAAATCGCCGTGCCCGGTGCGGCGAACGCAACACCGTCCGAAGCCGTAACCGAAAGCGATACATCACTCTCCGGCACAACCCCCGGCTTTAACGACGCATAATACACACCGTTTAACGCGCTCACATTGTACGGTACGCCGTCTTTAAAAGCGTCCGCAACACCGCCGCCCGCAAACATGCGCACAAGCGCATTGAGTTCGTCCGCCCCAACCTCCTGGTTGTCCATAAAATATGCCTTAATCATCTTTTACCTCCTTTAAAACAGGCTCTTCGCCATACTCATCCTCCAGCCACCGATTAACCGCCGCAACTTTCCTCAAAACCGTATTGCTTCCCACCTGCAAACGCACCACATCACCCAAATGATAGTCCGTGCCGTAAGTGATGTTTTTGGTTTTCAGCGTTGCCGAATAGTAGCCGACTTTGGATTTTAACGCATTTTTCGCCTCGGATGGGCTGTCATAATTTAAAACAACTTCCTTTTTATAAATGCCCGTCTTACTTTCGTCGGACGGCAAATACGTCCAAACCGAGCTTTCCTTGGTTGTTCCGTCCTCCTTTTCGGTCTTTGTGGCTTTTTCATACCACCCGCCGGTTGCCAAATCCTTATTGTCATAGCTTTCCGAAACCGAATATGCATTTAAATTGTTCTCGCTTATCATCAGGCCGCTTTTTTCGGACTTCAACACCTCAAACAGATACTTTTTATTTACAAAATCAACGGTTACCTTAAAACCCGCACCGTCTTTGTCCAAAAGGTCTGCAATCCAGTCGCTGCCGGAATGATAGGTGTTCTTCCAAAAATCGATTTGCGTTTCAAAACCCTTTTTGTCCCGCAGAGTCAGCCAGTCGTAATGTTCGCTTACCGCATTATACGCCAAGGTTTCCACATCGCCGTGCAAAGCACTGTCCGTTTCCGGCAAAACCTTTCTTGTCAAAAGTCCGTTCACATGCTCGCCAAACAACCGGTCCCCCGCATCCGACCAGCGATAGCCCGTAAGAACGCCCTGAAAGTCGCGCCAAACTACAATCAAATGCTCACGGTTGCTCTCCACAATCGGCTTTAATTCCGCACAGGAAAACACCAGTTCAAAACTGCCGCAGCCGTTAAATTCGGCGGTTGTGTTCATTGAAATAACGCCCCTGTCCGATGCCGAAACCGGCAAAATGTATAAAAGTTCAAACTCAAAATTATAAAACCGAATGTCCATCAATACACCGCCGTTCTGTACGCATTATCATACATCAGATATGCCGCAATCGAAAGCGAATTGTCATAGTTTAAAACCGTTATGCGATTCTTGCCCGGCTTTAAATAAAAATCGCTTAAAACCGTGTCGCTTGAAATGCAGTTTGTAACGCTGCCGCCAATGCTCGCCGTAATTCTTCGCTTGCCCAAATCCGCCGTAACCGTTTCGCCCGCCTGCACGGCATAAAGAATTTCAATTTGCTTTCCGGTGTCCTCGTTTAAAATTTTAAATCCAAACGAATCCCCTGTCGCCGCTCCGGAGTAGTTTTTGATTACGATAGTCGGATAAACAATATCTTCACTGTCAACGAAAACCTCGGTTTTCACGTTCACACGC
>CAKSHV010000132.1 GCA_934457515.1 uncultured Clostridia bacterium | reverse complement strand
TTGTTATAACCGATTCTCTGGGATATAAAAATATCTTTAAAAAAGGGTGCAATGCCCGTTTTTTCAATGCGGCTGTCCTGAATTTTTGCCGTTCCGTTTGACACGATATATAAATCATATGTTTTATAAAGCGTATCTAAAAGCTCCCTCGCTCCGTTTACCATGTCCGTCGATTCGGAAAGCGCTTTTTCATACATTTCGCGCGCCGCAGCCACCGAGGCAGTTTTTGCATGAAGCTCATGAAAAAGTGTTTCAAACCTGCAGCTTAAAAACTGTTCGCGCGTAATCTCTCCCGTTTCAAGGCGTTTCCAAAATGAATCGTTAATCTCGCTGTAGCGCTTTAAAACGTCCTTCGAACAGGGCAGATTCTGTGCGCTTAAAACTTTTGAAATTGCCTTTTTTTCAGACGCGGAAAAGTTAAGCAAAGTATTGTCAAGGTCTAACAAAACCGTTTTTATCATGCAGAATGTATCCGTCCTTTATCTGTGAAATAACCGCTTGAAAAAACCTTTTTTCGGCTCAATTTCCGTAAGCGGAACCGCTTTGCCGGTCAGGCGCAGCGCAATATCTTTATAGCATTTTGTGCACGGCTCGTTTTCTTTAAATGCAATCGGCTTGCTTTCGATAACCGACAGCATAACCGAGTCGTCATCCGGCACGGCGCCGACAATCTGAAGCGCCATTTCCTCTATCACCTGCAAAATGTTCAGCATTTTGCCGTTCTGTACCATTTCTTTTTTAAAGCGGTTTACGATCAGTTTCACGTCCGAAACGCCCGCGTTTGTAACAATTTCTGCCGCGCGGTCGCCGTCACGAAGAGAAAACGGATCGGGATTAACCACAACAATAGCCACATCCGAACATGCGGCCGCCGCGCGGACGGTTTCGGTAAGCCCCGCCGGGCAGTCGATTAAAATATAGTCAAACTTTTCGCGCACCAAGTCGCAAACAAGGCGCATATCCTCTTCCGAAAGGGTTGTTTTGTCTTTAAACTGCGCCGCAGGCATGAACGACAAGTGTTCAGCATTCGGCACTTTCAAAATTGCCTCCCGCGTTTTGCAGCCGCCGCTTGCCACATCCAAAACATCATACATCACGCTGTCCTGCATGCCAAGCGCCAAATCCAAGTTGCGAAGACCAAGGTCTGCGTCAATCAGCAAAGTTTCCTTGCCGAGAAGAGAAAGCGAAACGCCGATGTTTGCCGTCGCCGTCGTTTTCCCAACACCGCCTTTGCCCGAAACAACACAAATGATTTTGCCCATGCTCTCCGCCTCCTTACTTCAGCAAAACATGCTGCTGAAACGCATCTTCAATGCCTTTATTTTCAAAATAGGTTTCAAAAATCGCGCGCGCAATCGGTGCTGCCGCCGAGCCGTGACCGCCGTGCTCCAATACAATGGCAACCGCAATGTCGGGATTGTCAAACGGAGCAAACGCAACGAATATACCGTTGCTCGAACCGTTCGGCACTTCCGCCGTACCCGTTTTGCCGCCGACCGCAATGTCAAAATCTTTAAATGCGGATTTCGCGGTTCCCTCTTCGGTAACCTTTTTCATGCCGCCTTTGACAGCTTTTAATGTCGAGTCGGTCATTTTAATTTCTTCTTCAACCACAGGGCTGCCCTCGCGCACAACCGCGCCTGTTTCGGTGTTTTTCACCGATTTTAACAAATGGGGCTTATAGCGCGTTCCGCCGTTTGCAATGGTTGCAACATAGTTTGCCAGCTGGATGGGGGTAAACAAATTGTCCGACTGACCGATTGCCGCCTGCAGCGTGTCACCGTCATACCAAGTTTCACCCCGCTCTTTTTTGTTTTTGGGCGATGCAATAATGCCTTTGGCCTCGCCGCCCACTTCAATGCCCGTAACAGAGCCTAAGCCGAAAAGCTCGGCATAGTGCACCAGTTTATCAATACCAAGCCGTCTTCCGATGTCATAAAAATAATAGTTACAAGACTCCTGAAGTGCAAGCTCGGTATTCACATATCCGTGCGTTTTTCCGTACCGCCATTCTAAACAAATCGGCTGATAATCCTTGTAATATTTGTAAACGCCCTCGTCCAGAATCGTTTCTTCGGGCGTGATAATGCCTTCCTCAAGGGCGGCAATCGCCGTCAGCATTTTAAAGGTTGAACCCGGCTCATACGTTCCCGCAAGTGCGCGGTTCCACAAGGGGTTTGCTTTGTTTTTAACCAGTTCGTCATATTTTTTATTGTATTCTGCGGGATTATAGGTCGGGTAAGACGCAATGGACAAAATCTCGCCCGAGTTAACGTCAATACAAACCGCAGCGCCCGCGTTGCAGTCGGGAGCAGTTGTGGCAGAAATTGACGAAATTGTTTCTTCAAGTTTCTTTTCGGTGGTTTCCTGCAGCGAGGAATCTAATGTTAAAAGCACCTGATTTCCGGGCGATGCCGGAACAGACTGCACCAGCGCCTCGCCGTTTTTGGTGCTGTGCGCAATGCCTTTAATTCCGTCTTTTCCTCTTAAATAATCCTCAAACGAATATTCAATGCCCTGCTTGCCGATAACGGCGTCCAGCGCATAGTTTTTGTCTTTTAACTTCTCATATTCTTCCTGGTAAATCACGCCCACGGTACCCAAAATGTGCGCCGCCATGTTTCCGTTCGGATAAGAGCGAACTGCCTCTTCCGCAACCTCAACGGACGGAAAATTCAAGTTATTTTCGCGCAGCACCGCCACAACTTCTTTGGAAACATCGGTCGCTATGGTATAAGGTGTGGTTGCGGAAAATCCTCTCTGTTTCATATCGTAAATCACGCCTGCGATTTTGCGGCGCGTAAGCATGTCTAAATTGCTGTCTACTTCATATTTTTCGGAAAGAGAATCAACAATTTGTTCACATGTTGCGTCTTTCTTAAAGCCGTTGTGCTCTTTCCAATCGGTTTCAACCTGCTTTGCCGACTTCGAATCGGTTTTCTTAAAGGTAAATTTAAGCGGTTCTGCGGTCGAAATCGGAAGCGTATCCCGAACGTCAATCTGTTCCTTTTCAAGCAAAATCAAAAGCTCTTTTAACATGTCCGAAAATTCGGCTTTTTTCATGCCCGTATCCCGAATCTGCACAGAAAAACCGGTTCGGTTACCCACAAGTGTGCTGCCGTAACGGTCGGATATTTCTCCGCGGGGGGCTTTAACCGTCATAGACACATAAAGCTTGTCCTCCGAAATTTTTCGGTATTCCTTACCGTTTACGATTTGCAGCCGAACGAGCTGAATGGCGCACAAAAGAAAAAGCAAAATGGCAGCGGCTGCAATCACAACCGCGCGGGCGGGACTGTTGCTGTTGTTATACATTTATAATCCCCACCTTTCTTTTTCCATGCGCATCACTTTCCACAAAAAGCGGTAGATAAAATACAAAACCGCCGCACAAAGTGCATTGATAAACACCTGCGGAAAAATCAGGCGGGTCAGCGCAAACGAAATGTGCTTGTCGCCCGAAATTAAAAACATAAACAAATACTGCAAAAATTCAAACAAAAAGGTAATTACTGCCGAAAGCGTAACCGCCGTAATCACGCTTTTTTTATACATAAATCCCGACATAAGCTTAACGAAAACTGCGGCAGCAACAAGCATAATTACAGATATGCCAACCGTCCGCGCTGTCAGACAATCGGTCAAAAAGCCGCACAAAACAGCGGAAATAACCCCGCATTTAAAGTCAAAAACCGACAAAGCAACAACCGCGCACAGCAAAATCTGTGCCGTGTGCCAGCCGATGGTTATATCAGATGTTACAGCCGCCTCGATTGCGGCAAGCAAAAATGTGAATAAAACAAGCACCGCTTTTTTCATCGCTTCGCCGTTTTCTCCTTTCTTTAAAATCAGTTATTTCGTTTCCGATTCGGTTTTTAAAACAAGCAGTTCGTTTAAACGCTTAAAGTCGACCGCGGGTTTCACCACCGCAAAGCTGCCTGTTCCCTCCTCGTCTTTTTTAAATTCACTTACCGTGCCGATAACAATGCCTTTCGGATACACGCCGCCAATGCCGGAGGTGACCAAAACATCGCCCACAATCACGTCCGCATCGTCCGAAACATTGGTCATTTTGCAAAGACCGCCGCCCATTAAGGTAATCTCGCCGTCAATCTGCACATAGTCGCCGCTGCGCTCTGCCATGGCGCTTGCGGAATGGCTTGTGTCAATCAGCGTCACAACCTTTGCCCAGTTAGAGCCCACATCGGTGGTGTGTCCCACCAGTCCGCCGTCACAAAGGACCGGCTGATTTTTCTTCACGCCGTCTTTTTCGCCTTTGTTAATGGTAAAAACCGTGAACCAGTTGCCCGATTCGCGCGCAATAATTTCCGCGCCGACCGACGGAATGTCCGCATAGTTGTTTTTTAAGTCCAAAAGCGCTTTTAAGCGCTTATTTTCGCTTTCTAAACCTGTCGCAGCTTTCAGTTTGTTTTTCAGCACCGCATTTTCCTTTTCGAGCGCCTTGTTTGTTTCATACACGGTTTTGCTTTTGCCCATGTAGGAAAAATGGTCGGACACCGAATTTCCGATGCCGCTGAAAAAACTGCAAACCGGCGAAATTATATTTCCGCCCACGCGAACAATCACCGTTTTTGCCGGCGTAACGAAAATAACAATCAATACAATAACAGCCGCAATCGCAGCCAAAATTCCTTTTAACCGATTACTCATAGTATCTATCCCCTGCAATTATAAATCTTTTTAAAACCACCCGCACCAAAATGCCGGACAAAAGACCGCATCCGACAGCACCGAGCCAAAGGTACGGCAAATAATACAAAGGCGCTTTTGACTGCAAAACCAAACATGCCGCCAAAATCTGCCCTGCCTGAAACAGGCAGCTTCCCGCCATGCTGACGCCGATTTCACTGAAAAAACCGCTTTTTTTAGCAATAATCATACCGAAAAGCGCGGC
>CAKSHV010000131.1 GCA_934457515.1 uncultured Clostridia bacterium | reverse complement strand
GCATCGAGCGCAGATGCCAAAATCCGAACGCCCTTTTTCTCCAAATCACCCACAACAAAGGGGTTGTGAATAATCGGCCCTAAGGTAAACATTTCGCCGCCCTTTTCCGCCTCGGACTCCGCCAAATGAACCGCGCGGTCCACGCCATAGCAAAAGCCCGCTGTTTTTGCGACTTTAACTTTCAATTATCCTTCCTCCCACATCACGCGGATTTGTTCCATAACCGAAACCGCCTTTTCTTTAATTTCATCGTTTGAAAGGCGCTCTCCGTTCGGCGCAATCTCCATCATTTTTCCAAATTTCACTTTCACAGGGTGAAACAGCTTATAATTCGTAATAATCACCGCCGGCAGAATCGGCACCCGAGCCTTGCCCGCAATTAAAACAGCACCCGCTTTCGCGTCGTCCGCCTCAATGCTTTCCATTCTCGAACCCTGGGGAAAAATGCCCAAAATATTGCCGTCTTTCAAAACTTTAAGCGCATTTTTAATCGCCGTTATATCGGTTTGGTTACGGCGAACGGGGAACGCACCCAGTTTTTTCAAAAGCCACCCGAGCGGTTTAAAGCGGAAAAGCTCCTCTTTTGCCATAAAATGCAGCTGGCGCGGAGAGGCAATATAAAGGGAAAACACATCCAAATTGCTTTGATGGTTTGCACACAAAACAAACGGTTTATCCATAGCGTAGTTTTCCAACCCCTCAATTTTCATCGGATGGAAAATCTTAAAAAACGGCGCAACAATCGCGCGTATAATCATTCCGAAAGACATTCTTTTTCATTCCTTTTTTCATTAATTTTAGAACGAATCAATTTGCTGATTCGCTCAACCGACTCTTCAAGCGTGTTACCCGAAGTGTCAACAAGTTCGGCATCGTCTGCCGCCTTAAGAGGCGCAAACGCGCGGGACGAATCGTTTTTATCTCTGTATTTCATGTCCTCCAAAACGTCTTCATAAGTGGTCTGAGCGCCTTTTTCGCAAAGCTCCGCAAACCGCCGCTTTGCCCGCTCCTCCACAGACGCGGTTAAGAATATTTTAATCTCCGCGTCGGGCAAAACGTAGGTTCCCACATCCCTGCCGTCCATAATCACGTCCTGCTTTGCCGCTAATATCCGCTGCAACTCAACAAGCTTCATGCGAACCGCCGGCAAAACCGCCACGTTAGACGCCGCAATCGAAACCTCCGGCGTGCGGATTTTATCCGACACATCTTCGCCGTTTAAAAAGATGTGCTGTCCGTCCGCCTCGTGGCGAATGGATAGCCGAATTTCGTCCAAATGCGCCGCAACCGCGTCCGGCTCGTTTTTGATGTCAATGCCTAAAGTTAACATATAAAGACCCACCGCACGGTACATCGCGCCCGTATCGATGTATGTAAAATTCATTTTTTTCGCAACCGCCTTCGCAATGGTGCTTTTCCCTGCCCCCGAAGGCCCGTCTATTGCAATCTGCATATCTTTTCTCCTTTAGTTTATTAAACGCGTTACGCGTTTTCTCCCGCCAAACGGCCCGTCGCATACGCAATCTGCAAATTAAATCCGCCGGTGTATGCGTCAACGTCAAGCACCTCGCCCGCAAAAAACAACCCCTTTTGTTTTTTGGACTCCATGGTAGAGGGGTTCACCTCGCGCACGCAAACGCCGCCGCTGGTGATAATCGCCTCCTCAATGGGGCGAAGCGCGAAACACTCAATTTCAAACCGTTTTAATGTATTTAAAAGCGCCATGCGCTCTGTTTTCGTAATGTCATGCACCGCCTTGCGCTCGTCAATGCCCGCTTTTCGAATCACCGCGGGAATCATTTTTTTCGGAAGCAGTTCGGAAAGCGCGTTAATCAGCTGTTTGTTGGCATATTTTGCAAAATCGCGCAAAATGCGTGCATCTAACTGCTCTTCCGAAAGCGCAGGCTTTAAATCAATTGCAATCGTCCACTTTCCCATTTTCGGAACGGACGAGCTTAAGGATAAAATCACAGGTCCCGTCAGTCCGAAATGCGCAAAAAGCATTTCGCCGAACTCTCTGCCCAATTCTTTTCCGTTTTCATCGGTCATGGTAACCGATACGTTTTTTAAAGTCAATCCTTGCAGCTCTTTGCAAACTGTATCTTTAGATTCCATAGGCACAAGCGCCGCCTTTGGCTCTATAATGCTGTGACCGAACTTTTGCGCCAATGCATATCCGTCTCCGGTCGAGCCGGTCAGCGGATAAGACATGCCGCCCGTTGCAATCACAACGCTTTTGCATTTTATATTTTCCTTGCCACACTTTAAGCCGGCAATGTTGTTTTCATCATCCGTTAAAATATCAAGCACCCTGTCACACAGCACAGTGCAGCCGTTTTCGCGGACATAGGCAGAAAATGCCTCTGCCACATCATGTGCACTGTCCGAAACCGGGAACACTCTGCCCCCACGCTCGGTTTTGCATTTCACGCCATGCTTTTCCAAAAATTCAACCGTGTCCGCGCCGGTAAATCCGTAAAGCGCACTGTATAAAAACTTCGGGTTGCGCGGAATAAAATCAAAAAAATCGGTAATATCGGCGCTGTTTGTAATGTTGCAGCGCCCTTTGCCCGTAATTCTCAGCTTTCGTCCCAGCATTTTATTTTTGTCAATCAGGCACACACTTTTGCCCATTTCCGCCGCCGTTCCCGCTGCCATCATGCCCGCAGGACCGCCGCCGATTACGCAAACATCGAATTGCTTTTTCATTTAGTTCTCCTGATTATATACGTTATATTCCGCCCAAATTGTTTCCAAATCGTTAAACGTTTGGGTAATTTCCTGTTTCTTTTTCATGCCGATTGCAACAATCAGTGCGTTAACCAGGCTTAAAGGTGCAACCAGGGAATCCACAAAAGAAACCATGTCGGTTTTGGCAAAAAGTGAAATGTCCGAGCAGGCAACAAGCGGCGACTGATGCGTGTCGGTTATGCTAATCACCGTCGCACCTTTCTTTTTGGCATATTCAAGCGCCTTGATGGTTCTTCTCGAATATCTGGGGAAGCTGACGCCGATAACCACATCCCCCGCCTTCACGCGCAGAATCTGCTCAAACATTTCGCTCACGCTTGTGGTGTGCACCAAACGAACATCGGTAAACAGCAAATTGAAATAAAACCCGATAAAGCTTGAAATAGCAGACGCACTCCGAACGCCCAAAATGTATAATTTTTTTGCGCCTAAGATTTTTTCCACCGCCATATCAAAATCATGCTTATCGATATTTTCCAAAGTCGAACGCATTTTGCTGATGTCCGAATTGATAACTTTGGACAAAATATCTTCGTTTGCCATTTTATCATACGCAATTTCCATGCGCTGCAGCGAAGTCAGCTTATTTTTGATAATTTCACCCAATGCCACCTGCAGCTCGGGGTATCCCTCATAGCCTAAGGCATTTGCAAAGCGCACCACCGTCGATTCGCTCACGCCGACCTCCTGACCGAGTTTGGATGCAGTCATAAACGCCGCCTTGTCATATTGGTCTAAAATAAATTGCGCAATTTTTTTCTGTCCTTTGCTGTAGCTGTCAAATGCCTGTTCAATTTGGTTTAACACATTATTATTCAAAACCATTGCCTCGATTCTGCGCCGTGCTCTACCGCACGGCCGTTATTTTTCGTTTTCGCCCTACCTTGCATGCAGTGCGAAAAAATACGCCTGCATTTCAGCCCGATTTCCGATCTTTTAAAAAATTTCTTTTAACAGCCCGCAAGGCGCAGAATAAATTCTGCGCCTTTTATGCCGGTTATTTTTAATTATAAAACAGGATGTGTTTTATTTTCCGTATCCTTCAAATTCGGATCGGTTTTTAATGTTTTAGCCTTGCGGTTTTCAAAGAATTTAAGAGCAACCTGTTCGAACAGTGCATAGGTCAAAACGTCCTCGTCCTGCTCGATATAAGGCTTAATCTCATCACGCAGCTTTTTCAGCTCCGGTTTTAATTTATCTGCCGGACGGCAGGTAATTCTCGGCTCATCGCCGATAATTTTCTTCACGATTTCGGGAGAAATTTCAACCGGTGTTTTGCCGTACTCGCCGCGTACAATTGCTTTGGATTCTTTGGAAATCATCTTGTAACGCTCGCCCATCAGCACGTTTAAAACAGCCTGTGTGCCGACAATCTGGCTGGAAGGTGTAACAAGCGGCGGATAGCCGAAGTCTGCACGAACGCGCGGAACTTCTTTTAACACTTCGTCAAACTTGTCTTCCTTACCCTGCTGCTTAAGCTGCGAAACCAGGTTGGACAGCATGCCGCCGGGAACCTGATACAAAAGCGTATTGATGTCAACACCCATAACCTTCGGGTTCAACAAACCACTCTTTAAGTATTTCTCACGAATCGGCTTGAAGTAATCTGCCGCATCCGAAAGAGCTGCAAGATCTAAGCCTGTGTCGCGCTCAGTGCCCTGCAGCGTTGCAACCATAGCCTCGGTTGCAGGCTGGGAAGTGCCCATTGCAAAAGGAGAAAGCGCCGTGTCGATTACGTCAACGCCTGCCTCAACCGCTTTTAAATAAGTCATTGAAGCAACACCGCTGGTGTAGTGTGTGTGCAGCTGAATCGGAATTTTAACGCTCTTCTTCATTGCAGTAATCAAATCATATGCAACATAAGGCTTGAGCAAACCTGCCATATCCTTAATGCAAATGGAATCCGCACCCATGTTTTCAAGGTCTTTCGCCATTTTAACAAACGATTCAATATTGTGAACCGGGCTTATGGTGTAGCACACCGTGCCCTGAACATGTCCTTTTTCCTTTTTGCACGCTTTAATAGCGGTTTCCAAGTTACGAACATCGTTCAGCGCATCGAAAATTCTTAAAATATCAACGCCGTTTGCGATGGATTTCTGAACAAAATATTCAACCACATCGTCCGCATAGTGACGGTAGCCCAAAATATTCTGACCTCTGAACAGCATCTGAATCGGTGTTTTCTTTGCTCTTTCTTTAAT
>CAKSHV010000130.1 GCA_934457515.1 uncultured Clostridia bacterium | reverse complement strand
GTATCGGGCACTCGGAAATGCCATTCCGCCGATAATGTTTTGGTATGTAACAAACACGGTTATGAAATATTTGAAGTGATGCAGCTATGGATAAACATTCAAAAGAAGTAAGAAGTTATAATATGTCACAAATACATGCCGCAAATACAAAACCTGAAATGCTTGTACGGAGTTATTTATTTGCAAGAGGGCTCCGGTATAGAAAAAATGTGAAAAACCTGCCAGGCAAACCGGATATTGTACTGAAGAAATATAAAACTGTTGTATTTGTGAATGGCTGCTTTTGGCATGGACATCAAGGATGCAAATATTTTGTCATGCCAAAATCTAATACTGAATATTGGAATGCAAAGATTTCTCATAATATCAAACATGATAAGGCGGTCCATGCGGAATTGGAAAATTTGGGGTGGAATGTTATAACTGTTTGGGAATGCGAATTAAAAAAAGACAAGCGGGAAAACACACTTGAATATTTGTATTACAATATTTTGAGAAATATTAAAGAATAGCAAATCTATTTTGCAAAAAAAATTTAAATAATGTCGGAGGTGAAGTGATGCCCAAAAGAAAAATGGTGCAAAGTAATTTGTTAAAAAACTCGATTTCAGCATATTTTGCGGCAGTTGAAATACATAATAAGCCCAATATTTCATATCGTTATGAAACAACTACACTTTTAATAATGAATGCTTGGGAGTTGGCGTTAAAGGCTTTCATTAAAAAATATCTAAAGCGCAAGTCTATCTTCACCAAAGACGGACATACTATCTCTTTGGATAATGCTGTTGAATGGGTCAACGAATATATAAATTCATTTGAACGAAATGCCTTTACTGCAATCAAAGAAAATATACAACTTGTTGAAAAATACAGAAATAATATTGTTCATTTTTATAATGAGCAATTAGAACCATATATATTTATGCTTACCGCAAAGGCTGCACTTAACTATGTTGAATTTCTCAAAAAATATTTTAACAGAGATATTTTAGAAAAGGATGGATTATTTATTTTGCCATTAGGTTTCAAATTACCATTCAAACCGGAGGATTTTTTGACAAAAAAGTCGGCAGAATATATTTCTTCTCAAGAATCAAGAGCATTTATTAATTCTATGGTGAAGGTGATAACAGACTTACAGGAAAATGGTGTAGAAGATACCATAGTTGTGGGGTTTGACATTTATTTGGAAAATGTGAAGAAAATGAAAAATAGTGATTTGCTCATTGCGATTACTTCTAAAGATGAGGCCGAAGCGAAATATGCAAAGGTAAATAAATACCAAATTTCAAATGATCCAAATGCTCAAAAAATTGGTATTACTGATGAAGAATTTATTAAGCAATACCCGCTATCATATGCAGAAGTGTGCAGTAAATGTAGAGAAAGTTTGGATAGTTTTAAACAAGGGAAACAGTTTAATCAAATAATGGCTGAACTAAAAAACAACAAAAAATTTGCTTTTACACGGAAACTGAATCCAAACAATAGTAAATCATCTAAAACTACATTTTATTCGGAATCGATAATATCAGAAATAATTAGCATATACAAAAAAATTCAAAAAAACTGAGTTTATGTGTTAGACTAATTAAAATATTTTGAATTTGATGCGTTAGATGATAAAAAATATGCAGAACAACCTGTAAACCACCGACAACTA
This sequence comes from uncultured Clostridia bacterium, assembly GCA_934457515.1. Lineage (GTDB taxonomy): Bacteria > Bacillota > Clostridia > RGIG6154 > RGIG6154 > RGIG6154. The sequence goes on along the minus strand of CAKSHV010000130.1, from coordinate 3,295 downwards.
CCCATTTTGAATAATTAAATGAGGTGAATTTTAGGGTAGTTCTGGTGGCTACAAATTGGCTACAAAATTTTAATCAAATAACTGTAAGTGTTGAAATACGTGGAATAAATGCACTAAAAGCGTATTATAAGTGCATATTATTACTGCCTGTTAAATACCTGAGTTGGAGTGGGAATAAACAGAAAAATCCCCGAAGTCCGCATAAACAGCGGATTTTCGGGGTTTCTTTTTGCCTATACAAAAAAACCTCCGCTTTATCTGACGGTAAAATCCCTGCTTTCAACCGGAAAAGTGCTTGACTTATTCTCAAAAACGCGGTATAATTACACTAAGGATTCTTTTGCTTTTTTAATCCGGAAAAGGCGGTGGTAACAGTGAAACAGATAAAAAAACAGATTGGAAAGCGTGTGCTTTCGCTCTTTGCCGCATGTTGTCTGACAGTCGGTTTTCTGGTGCTGCCTTCGTCCAAAAGCCTTGCTTCTTATAATGACGCTGTGTACGATTCTTATAAAAACATGAATGCGCCGGATTCCTCCGGTGCAGCGCTCTATATCGTACCGAATCTCTATCGTCAGGACGCCGCTTATGCCAATGTCAAAACCTTTCCGCTTGTGGTAAGCGAGGGCGTAGAGTATGTTCCGCTCGATATTTTTGCTCTGTTTTCTTATTTGGAAGTGGTCTACGGACGAATTTCATACAGCTTTTATATCAATAATACCCGAAACGGTCATTATATCGCGTTTGATATCGATAACGGCACCACCACTACCGACAGCGGCGAAACGTTGGATATCGAATCCAAACTCTTTTACCGCACGTATTACGTTCCGGCCAAAGCGGTGTGCGACGTTTTACGCATAAATTTTGAATCTTACGATAATCCGGAGGACGGGATCCGCGCCGCGCGTATTTCCGATTCCAAAGCAAAATATACGCTGAATGAGCTTGTAAAAATGTATAGTCCCGTGAAGAATGAATCTACAAATGATCCGGATGACAAAAATGACGACCCGGTGAATAATCCCGATGATACGCCGGATAATACCGGAAAAGACGCTCCGGTCGTTCCCTCGGACGACCCCGATAATGCCGGGAAAAATACGGAAACGGACACGCCCAAGCCGCCGGATGACCCCTATAAAAACGTTGCGGCTCGCTATTTGTATCTGACTTTCGACAACCTGCCGAACGGCAATACCGATTCGGTTCTCGGTGCACTTCGCAAAGAGAGTATCAAAGCCTCTTTTTTTGTGACACAGGAAGCGCTTTTAGCACATCCTGATACCGTTCGCCGCATGATAGCCGACGGCCATACCGTGGGATTGTATATTTCGCCTGCGGACGGGAAAAATGTGCTGTCCAATGAAGAACTGTGCGCACGGATTACCGAAGCCGAGGAAACGTTGAAGTTAGTGACCAAGAGTACAACACGCCTGTTGCGACTTGTGCCGGGATATACGCGGGCATTGGAGGAAAACGGCTTTTTTGCCTATGCCGCGGAACAAGGGTATCGGTTCTATCACTATACGCTGGATGCCGGAGACGGCGCAGGACGGGCGCAAAACGTGTTTACCTCATTGTGCGGCGCACTTGTCGGAAATAACGAAAAGACGGTCCGCACGCTTCATGTGCGGTTCGGCTCGCATGCGATCACGGCGGATGTCGTGACGCGGTTAATCGAATTTTGTGAAAAATATCCGCAGTTCAGAATCGTTTCTTTTGATGAAACGGTAGGACTGCCGTAAAAATCCGGTGAAAGATCCATAAAATTTACTTGAATGGAGAAAACGCATGGAACAGAGAAAAAAACGCATTCTCATTGTCGAAGATGAGAAAAACATTGCCGATATTCTGGATTATAACGTGCAAAAACAGGGGTATGACACGGATGTGGCCTATGACGGTGAAAAGGGATTGGCGCTTGCTTTGTCGGGTGGCTACGATTTGATTTTATTGGACGTCATGCTGCCGAAAATGGATGGTTTTGAAATTTGCCGTCGGGTACGCGAACGGCTGGATACCCCGATTATTATGCTGACTGCCCGGGAAGAAGAGCGCGATAAAGTTTTTGGTTTGGAGCTTGGCGCGGACGATTACATGACCAAGCCGTTCAGCACGGCGGAGTTGTTGTCGCGCATCAAGGCAAATATCCGCCGGTATTCGGGGGAAGCTGTGGCTAAGGCTGCGCCGGAAAAGGAAACGCAGGAGATCATCAAGATCGGAGATTTGGAAATTAACTGCTCGGCGTATTCGGTCAAGAAAAAGGGAAAGGAAATATCGCTTTCCAAGCAACAGTATGAGTTACTTGTCTTTTTGGCGCGCAATCGCGGTAAAAAATACCGCCAAGAGGCGCTGTTAAAAGAAGTGTGGGGATATGACGACTATTATGGCGAAGTGCGCACGGTGGATGTGACCATTACGCGTTTACGCAAACAGATCGAGGATAACCCCTCTGAACCGCAGTATATCAAGAATAAGCGTGGCATGGGCTACTACATCGAATAAGGGTTCTTAGGGAAATTTTCTTTTTGGGGAAATTTCCCTAAGAGACGGGTTTCTGTTACTTTTTCGCTTGTACGAAAAAGTAACCAAAAAGTACCCCAAAGGTCTGCTGACCTCTGGACTCCCGGGGTGCGGTTCAAAGCAGTGTATCGGCATGCTTTTTATAGAAATTTAATCGGTTCGTCACTAAAACAGCTTTCATGCTTTGAACCGGTGCGAAATGGCGGCTTTACTGCGTAAGGATTTGAGGGTATTTATAAAAAGAGAAGCTTTGATTTGGGCGGACAGTAAGCTATGTGTTTCATGAAACGGGGGAGATTGGTGGGAGTTCGCTTTTTGGCAAACAGAAGGTTATTTCCAAAAAAGTAGAGAGTTTCGGGTAAGAATGCGAAATTCCAGTTTTCTGCTCACAAAAACATTTTTGATAAATCTCAAATTTTTCACCGCACCAATATAACGTGCAGTTTCTCTTTTAAAACCCTGCTTGCGGCGGCAAGCCCGCACTGCAACTTCAAATTTCCGCAAAACCCGATTTTGCGTTTAATCCGAAATTGTCCTTTCGCACCGGTTCAAAACATGGCCGTGCGTTTAGCGACTAATAGACTTTCGCAAAAAATCTTAACGTGCTCAACGTTTCAAATTTTACTTAAAAACCACCGCACGGGTTTTGAACCGCTCTCCGGGAGTCCAGAGGGTCGCAACCCTCGGCGTGTTTTTGGTTACTTTTTGCACGCCGCAAAAAGTAACAGAAAAAACGTCTCTTTTGGTACTTTTCGTACAAGCGAAAAGTACG
>CAKSHV010000129.1 GCA_934457515.1 uncultured Clostridia bacterium | reverse complement strand
TCTTTTCCCTTCTTCGCCTTGAAATTTTTCCGGTTTTGTGCTATACTGTTTTCAGAAGATTTTGTGTTCAAAAAAAAGGGGGCGAAAGGCGCGTGAATAAAATGAAAACAGGCAGACCGTCTGCCTTTAACCTTTATATTTTTCTGATTCTGTTTGCGTTTGAAATTTTACTGTCCTTCACCTTTTTGGGCTATGTTCATATTTATCCGCTGTCGGTTACTTTTGCCTATATTCCGATTTTAATTGCCGCGTGTTTGCTCGGCCCTGCCGAATCGACCGTAATGGGTTTTGTTTTTGGGCTGGCAAGCGCGTATAAATCTTCCGCATTTTATGTTATGCCCGCCGACAGGCTGTTTTCCCCGTTTTTAAGCGGAAATTTTTTGGGCAGCGTTATGCTTGCCATCGGTGCAAGAACCTTATTCGGATTGGCTGCGGGCATGTATTATAAAGCCGCAAAGCAGGCAAAACGAAAAGACCTTGCCATCGGCGCGGTAACGCTGATTTCGCCTACCCTGCATGCATTCATCGTGATTTTTATGATGGGAATTTTCTTCCCGAACGAATCAAAAAGCGAATTTTTCTCCCCGTATCTTGTTATCAGCAACGCGGTTTCCTCGCTGTTTTGCGTTCTGATTCTTGAACTGTTTTGGAAATTATTTAATCATTCATTTATAAAAAAGATGAAAACCGCGGTCAACCGCGCAAGAGACATTCCCAATGCGGACGAGTCCAAAAAAAGAATTTTAATTTCCGTTTTCACGGTGTTTATCTTCAGCATGACCCTTGCCGCCGCCGTTTATTTTTCGCAGCGCACATCCTACATGCTAAAAACTCACAATGTTTCGGTTTCCCGAGCCATTAAAAGCGATTTGATTCATTTGCAAATTGAATTTATGGCAGCAATGTTTTCGTTAAATATTATAAGCGTTGTCGTTTTGATATTCGGTTATCAATATTCCGCCTACAGGAATTTTTTGGGCGAGCTTGACGCACTGACGGGGGTTATGGGGCGCAGACTTTTCTTAAACTGCTGTGAAAGAACTCAAAAACGCTTTGATTCCGGCTTGTTCACCACCGGCTGGTTCCTGTTTTTTGACATTGACTATTTTAAGAAGATTAACGACACGCTGGGACATACGGTGGGGGACAATGTGCTGCGCGATGTTGCGCTGATTTTAAAATCCACCTTTTACGATTACGGGCTGGTGGGCAGAATGGGCGGTGATGAGTTTGCGGCAATGCTGGACAAAAAGCCCCTGTCCGAAACAGAATTAAAAGCATTGCTCGAAGAATTTGAAACGCGCGTTTTAACGGTTTTGCCCGCGCCGCAAAAGGTGAGCCTTAGCATCGGCGCCTGCCGCTTTGCGTTTCCGACCGACATGTCCCTTTTGATGGACCGCACCGACACGTTTTTATATGAAGCAAAACGAAACGGGCGTGCAGGCTATGTTTTGGGCACATTTGATGAAGTACCCGAACAAAAAAAGCTGTAAAAACTTTCATTTTTACAGCTTTTTCTCTAATTCATCACCCGCACACGTTTATTCTTCCACTTTAAATTCCATTGGAAGTTCTGCTGTTGAAAGTACTGCCGCAAACGAAGCGGCGCTGCTTTCGGTAAAATAGCCCGTAATGACAATACGGTCCGACTCAATCGCGCCTGTCACAAACGGTGTGGAGTACACGACGTCATCTACCATAACGGCAATGTAATTTTTGTTATTCTCTTTCTTTGCAATGTCAGCGCTTGCCGTAGACAGTTTCCGTCTGCCCTCGCTGTTTAAGAGAATTTCAACATAATGCTGTTTAATGCCCGTGCCCGTTAAATCATCATAACAGGTATACGCGCTTTGAATGTCTTTTTTATCCAAAATAATATGCGACTCACTGTCGTTTAAGTGTAGATACCCTTTCACCACACACTGTTCAATCTGCTCTTTTGTAACGCTTTCGGGTGCGGATATAACAACGCTGCCATCGAAAACGCTTAAGGTATAATTTTTTATTTCGGCGTTTTTCAGGCGCATGTCGATAATTTCCGCACAGGCGGATAACTCATCATCCGAAAGATTCTCTTTCGGGGTCAGAATAAAATCTTTTTCTTCCGAATCGTCTATATAAACGGTTTTTGTGTTTGCGTCCCAGTTGACCGATTTATGCAGTGCCTCTGCCGCAAAGCGGAGCGGAACATAAATTCTGCCGTTGTAATTTAAGGGTTTCATATCGTCGGCATACGCCTTATTCTCGCCGTTTACCATAATTTTATAATTGTCAAACACAACCGAAATCAGCTCGGACACCGGCGCCGCAAGCACGGCGGTGCTTAAAAGAGCCCCGATTATGATTCCGATTACAATTCCCTGCAGTCTGTTTTTCATGCCGACACCTCCGCTATTTATTATAAACAAAAACGCGCATTTTGTCAAACTGAAATTTATCCGGTCGAAAAATGTATAAATTTTTATGATTTTGGTGTAAAAAACGTTTTTTGCCTTGTATGCAAGAAAAATTTGTGCTATACTTATATATGTAAAAACTCGTGAATTTGGGGAAAGCGAGGAATAGAAAAAATGAATATTTCACACTTAAAGTATGCCTTGGAGGTGGAGCGCACGGGGTCGATTTCCCGCGCGGCAGAGGCACTTTACATGTCGCAGCCGCACTTAAGCAAGGCAATCCGCGAACTGGAGGAAAGCATGGGAATTACCATTTTTTCCAGAACGCCGCGAGGTGTTGCGCCCACCAAACAGGGGAAAGATTTTTTGTCTTATGCGCAAAATATTATCACACAAATTGATGAAATGGAGTCAATGTATAAAAAAGCGCCCGAAAACAAACAAAAATTTGACATTTGTGTGCCGCGCGCAAGCTACATAGCAGACGCGTTCATTTCGTTTTTAAACGATTTTGACTTTAAAGAAAGCATGGATATGAACTATCGGGAAACAAACTCCATGGAAACGATTAACCTGGTTTCCACCGGTGCGAACAATTTGGGCATTATCCGCTATCAGGCCGAGATGGAGGACTATTTTTTAAACGCGCTTGAGGAGCGGCTTTTAAAATACACCCCTATCTGGGAATTTGAATATTTGGCACTGATGTCAAAATCGCACCCATTGGCAAACCACAAGGAAATTGATTATTCCGAACTTCGGACCTGCATTGAAATCGAGCACGGCGACATAACCGTTCCGGCGCTGCCCATTGCAAAGGCGCGCGAAATGGCAAAATTAGAAGAGGAAAAAAAGCGAATCTGTATTTATGAGCGCGCAAGCCAATTAGAGCTTTTGCGCCGGATTCCGTCTACCTTTATGTGGGTTTCGCCCATGCCGAAGGATTTAATGCAAAATTTAGGACTTGTGCAGAAAAAGTGCAACATGGCAAAAAACAAGTATAAAGACATTTTAATTTATCGGAAAGGCTACCGTCTTTCCCCCCTTGACCGCACCTTTTCAGAAAAATTAAAAGAAACGATAAATGCCGTTTCGGTGATTGACTGACCCTTTAATATATCGGCTTATCCGTTTGAACTTTTTCTCTTTCTTTTTAAAACCGTCACGTTTTCTCTGTGTGACGGTTATTTTTCTCTTTTTTTCTCACTTTTCGTTATAATCTTTTTGGAATAGCGGTATATTTTTTTTGTATCTACCCAAGCCATATGGTTTGTGCTAATATTAGGTTGTCGGGAAAAGGAAAATCCCGTAAAACAAAAAAGAAAAAATGAAAATATAGGAGGAATGGATTATGGCAAGATTTACATTACCGAGAGATTTGTATCATGGAAAGGGTTCTTTGGAAGAACTGAAACATTTACCGGGCAAAAAAGCAATGGTTGTTGTCGGCGGCGGCAGCATGAAACGTTTCGGCTTTTTGGATAAAGTCTGTGAAAATTTAAAGGCAGCAGGCATGGAAGTCCAGCTTTTTGAAGGCGTTGAGCCGGACCCTTCGGTTGAAACGGTTATGAAGGGCGCAAAAGCAATGCAAGAATTCGGTCCTGACTGGATTGTTGCAATCGGCGGCGGTTCTCCGATTGATGCGGCAAAAGCAATGTGGGTATTTTATGAATATCCGAACACATCCTTTGAAGATTTGATAACACCTTTCAGCTTCCCGACACTGCGTACAAAAGCAAAATTCTGTGCAATCCCGTCCACTTCGGGTACCGCAACGGAAGTTACGGCATTCTCGGTTATTACCGATTATTCCAAAGGCATTAAATATCCGCTGGCAGATTTTAACATCACCCCTGATGTTGCAATCGTAGATCCGGATTTGGCAGAAACCATGCCGAAGAAATTAACCGCACACACAGGTATGGATGCTATGACCCATGCAATCGAGGCATATGTTTCCACACTGCACTGCGACTACACCGACCCGCTTGCACTGCATGCAATTAAAATGATTCATCAGGATCTGGTTAAATCTTACAACGGCGATATGGAAGCACGTGACAAAATTCACAATGCACAATGCCTGGCAGGTATGGCATTTAGTAATGCACTTTTGGGTATTGTTCATTCCATGGCACATAAGACAGGTGCTGCATACAGCGGCGGACACATTGTTCACGGCTGTGCAAACGCTATGTACTTACCGAAAGTTATTAAATTCAACTCAAAAGTTCCCGAGGCTGCGGCTCGTTATGCAGACATTGCACGTTTTATTAATCTGCCCGGCAGCACAGACGAAGAACTGGTTGACGCTTTGATTAAAGAAATCCGTTCCATGAACGAAAAATTAGACATTCCGACCTGCATTAAATATTATGAAGGCGGCATTATCGATGAGAAAGAATTCAATGACAAATTAAAGACGGTTGCAGAGCTTGCTGTCGGCGATGCTTGCACAGGCTCGAATCCGCGTCCGATTACACCTGCGGAAATGGAAAAACTGCTCACCTGCTGCTTCTATGATACGGAAGTAGATTTCTAAAAATCAAAATAGCATGAAACAAAGAGCGGTGTTCCCCAAGCATCGCCCTTTGTTTTTCACATGCGGAACGGAGAGAGT
>CAKSHV010000128.1 GCA_934457515.1 uncultured Clostridia bacterium | reverse complement strand
CCACAACCCTTGTTTTCAACATTGGCTCGGGCATGGATATCAATGCGGGGCACATTGTTGCGGCAATTGCCCGAAACGGCGGACTGCCGGGCGAAGTGGTGGGCAAAATTTCGGTTGCGGAAAACGAAACAAAAGCAGAAATTCCGACGCTGTTTGCGGCAGACGTTCTGCCAAAGCTGCAAAATCTGCGGATTCGCGGCAAACGCGTGACCGTTACGACTGCGGAATAGGCAACACGTCCGACAGATACCACGAGGAAACCTGCCAGTCGTTTTTTACAAATTTTAGGCTTGAAATGACATAACAAAGCGGCTCGGCGCCGCCTAAAACGGTTACGGGCTGTGCGCAAATCAGTCCGCCGTCGGCGGCGGATACGGCACAGAACGGCTGAATTTTCGGATTTGTTTTACAGGCGGGCGAACCGTCTGCATAAAAAACACCTTGTTGAATCAGGGTGTTTTTCTTGTTTTCAAGAGAAAGTACGGCGTTTTTCCCGCCGACGGCTGTTTGAACCGCAAAGGGCTTTAAAAGGTTAAATTCGGCGCTTATTCCGCGGTTTTGCCCGGGCGGGAAGAGGTTATAGGGCACGGGCGGGGAAAAGGTGAAAACAGCGGTGCGGAGCGCTGCACCGTCCTGTGCGCAAACCAAAATTTCTTTGTTGATGTCCGAAGTACAGTCGGCGACGGTAAGCTTAAGATTTTTTCCGCAAAGATAGTCGGTGTTTGCTTTTTTCATTAAGCCGCCGGCAGTTGTTTTTACGGTTACGAAAATATTTTCATATGTGCCCGTTTCGGTTTCGGTTCCGTTTAAGGTGACGGTTTCGGCGAATCCGTCGCCGTCTCTATCGTCGGTGATTTTTGAAATGACGGTGGTTTGAGTAACGGATTTTGGAGTTTTCGGGGTATGTTTGGCTGCCAAATAGCCGAGAATCGAAAGGGTGAGGACTAAAAATAAGAAAAGTATAACGGTTTGCCGTTTACGCATACACACATCCCCTTTGCGCAAAATAAAAAAGTCTCTACTTTATAAATAGAGGATTTTTTTCATTTTATGACAAAAAGGGAGAGAAAGAAAGCGGAAAATGAAAGCAGGTTGGTTTTGCGCCCGCAGGGCGAATTTTTAATTGAAAGTTGAAAATGAAAAAACGGGACGTTGACAAGCACCGTCCCCTACAATTTTTAATTTAAAAGCAGAGAATGAAAATAAAAAATGTTCGTATTAAAAAGACATTAAAAAGAGATTTTTTAACTCTGTTTTTTTCTTGGGATTACAACAAATTTATGCTGTTCTTAAATCGCTTTATACGATTTTTAGACCAAAAAGAAAAACGAGCATAGCTCGTTTTTCTTTTTGAACGCATCGGTTAATCGACGCGTTTTAGATGTCCATAATAACGGGAAGAATCATAGGCGAACGCTTTGTTTCTTCGTATAAATACTGGCTGAGTTTGTTCTTAATGGAGTTTTTGAGTGCTGCCCAGTCATTATTTTTCTTGGAATGACAGTCTTCTATAGCCGTCTTTGCCATTTGTTTGATGTTTTCCATTAAGGGTTCTGCCTCACGCACATAAACAAAGCCGCGGGAGATGACATCCGGCCCCGATACGATTTCCTTGGTTGCGGAATTGATGCACACAACCACAACGATTAAGCCGTCCTCCGAAAGGTGTTTTCGGTCGCGGATAACGATATTTCCCACGTCGCCGACGCCGAGTCCGTCTACAAACACTTTGCCTGCGGGAACGGTGCCCGTTACCTTTGCTTTGTTTCGGTCAAGCTCCAAAACCTGACCGAGCTTTAAAATAAAGGTGTTCGCTTCGTCCATGCCCATGCTTTGTGCAAGCTCTGCATGCATAACCAGGTGGCGGTATTCGCCGTGCACGGGAATGAAGAATTTCGGTTTTACCAGCGAAAGCATGATTTTTAATTCCTCGCGGCAGGCGTGACCCGAAACGTGCACGTCTGCAAGGGCTTTGTAAATTACGTCTGCGCCGCGTTTGAACAGCTCGTCAATTACGTGGGCAACCAGTTTTTCGTTACCCGGAATGGGGCTTGCGGAGATGATAACCAAATCGCCTTTGGTAATTTCCACTTTTTTATGGTCGCAGATTGCCATACGCGACAGTGCCGCCATCGGCTCGCCCTGGCTGCCTGTGGTTACGATAACCAGCTTTTCGGGCGGGAATCGGTTGATATCCGAAATGTCAATCAAAGTGCCTTTCGGAGCCTTGATGTAGCCGAGTTCCACGGCTGCCGAAACCACGCTTTCCATGCTTCTGCCCGAAACCGCGACTTTTCTGCCGTTATCGATTGCGCAGTTTATAATCTGCTGCACGCGGTGAACGTTTGACGCAAAGGTTGCAACGATAATGCGCTTGTCACAGCCGCGGAACAGCTCCTCAAACGTGTGTCCGACCTTTCGCTCGGACATGGAAAAGCCGCCGCGCTCGACATTGGTCGAGTCCGACAGAAGCGCCAAAACGCCTTTTCTGCCGAGTTCGCCGAAACGGGTTAAATCGATCATGTCCCCGTCAATCGGTGTGGAATCGATTTTAAAGTCGCCGGTGTGCACAACAGTGCCGGCAGGGGTGTGCAGTGCAATTGCAACCGCGTCTGCGATACTGTGGTTTACGCGGATAAATTCAATGCGGAATTCGCCGAGTTTAATCGTGTCACCCGGCTGAACATCCATAAGTTTTGCGCCGCGCAGGAGTCCGTGCTCTTTCAGTTTTTTGGATAGAATACCCAAAGTGAGTGGTGTTCCGTAAATCGGAACGTTAATTTCTTTTAAGAGATAAGGGATGCCGCCGATGTGATCCTCATGACCGTGGGTGACCACCATGCCGCGGATTCTTGCCTTATTCTTCACCAGGTAGGACATGTCGGGGATTACAAGGTCAATTCCGAGCATATCTTCATCGGGGAATGCAACGCCGCAGTCCAGCACGATGATATCATCCTTGTATTCAAAAACCGTTAAGTTCTTTCCGATTTCCTCGAGTCCGCCCAGTGGGATAATTTTCAATTTATTGCTTTTTTTTGCCACAAATAAACCTCCATTTTTATTTTCCGGACAAATCACTCAAGACATATTATACCATAAATATATCCAATTTGCAACCTAAATATTTAAGTTTATCAAAATTTAAGGAAATAGGAGGCATTAAATGTAGCCTTCGGCGGGGCAGACACAGGCGTGCATGCCGCTTTCATCGATTTCGATAATGCCGAACGAAAATGTGCCGTCGCGCGGGAGGGTTAGGCTGCCGGGGTTTAAAATCAATATTCCGTCCTGCGTTTCGCAGCGGCCGATGTGGGTGTGCCCGTAAAGATAGGCTGTGCAATCCTGTTCTTTTGCGCGCGCTATACCGCGCTCTACAGACAAAGTGTGGCCGTGGGCACAAAACAGGCGATAGCCGAAAAGGGTGAACACTTTTTCGCAGTCGATGGGGGCAAAGTCGTTATTGCCGCGCACTTTATATAGCGGAATGTCGGGGTACAGGTCTTCTAATTTTTCCGCGTCACGCACAAGGTCGCCCAAGTGAATAATGGCGTCGGGCTGCATAAGCTCTGTTATGCGCGCGGCTGCGGATATGCGGTTATGGGTGTCCGAAAGGACTAAAATTCGTTTCATTTTTATTTTGCTCCTGTTTTTGTTTTTTATAGTATAACACATTTTTTGCGTTTTGCATATACTGAAATTGAAGGAGGGGAAAATATGGGTTGCTGTGGTAATGAAAGAGGCTTTGACACAAGCGTTTTATTCTTTATTCTTGTTTTCCTGATTTTGTTCTACTGCTGAACATAATTTAACGCAAAGTACCATACTATGATGTATGGTACTTTGCGTGCGTATTTCGTTTGGCGACTGACACGATGACAGTGTTTTTAATAAAGGAGGAGCTTTTTGTATGCTGGATTACATTAAAAAGAATGTGGATCAAAAAACGGCGGATAAAATAAATCAAATGTTAAAAACGCCCGAGGGCAGGCAGCTTTTAAGTCAGATTCAGAACATGGACAAAGGCAAGCTGATGGCGGCTTTGAAAGGTGCGGATTTGTCAAAAATCGACTTTAATGCGCTGAACAACAACTTGCAGCATGCGGATGTGAACGAGATTCTGCGCAAATTAAACGGGGGTGGATTTTAATGGCGGAAAATAACCCGATGGAGCTTTTAAACAGCCTTTTATCGAATCCCGATGCGCTGCGTGCGGTGGGGAAAATGTTATCGAGCGGGGCGGTCGGCACGCCGGCGGCGATGCCGAGTATGCCGCAAAGCGACAGTGTGCCGTCCGGTTCGGCGGGAGTGTCCTCCGGCACGCCCGATTTGTCGCGCATTATGAGCAGCGAGGACAACGGAACGCGGCTTTTGCATGCGCTTGAGCCTTACCTTAGCGAAAAGCGGCGCAGCAGTGTGGGACAGATTGTGCAGGCGGTGAAAATGGGAAAAGTGATTTCCGCCATGTCGAAAGGTAATTTGTAAATTTGGCGCAAGAGGGCGCTTGTATAGTTAGTTAGTCTTGTGCCGCGCCGGGCGGTGCGGTACGGGCGGAACGGAGCATGAATATGGAACGAAAATATTACAGACAGCGTGAGGCATATGACAAGGTGATTCCCCGTCCGGAAGACTTCCCGCCGGTTTTCAGGGCGGGAGCCGAGCCGGAGATTGCACGCACAGAGGAGAAATGCGGCAATAATTTAAGTTTGCCGTCCCTCGGCGGCATATCCTTAAAGACAGATGATGTGATTTTGCTTGGGCTGATTGTGCTGCTTTTGATGGAAGACAACAAAGATTATCTGACCATCGGGCTGCTGGCGGCGGTCTTTTTGGCGGAATATATTTTATAGGTACATAAAAACGGAAAATCCTCTTGCAAAAAGCAAAGGGGATTTTTTGTGTTGTGCGTGTCGACGGGTCGACACTTTCAAAGAGAAAACTCGCTTTGCTCGCATTCTCTTTGATTCAAGGGCTTTCGACGTCGCGCCAAACTTTGCTTGTACCGCTTTTTTACCAAAAAGCTAT
>CAKSHV010000127.1 GCA_934457515.1 uncultured Clostridia bacterium | reverse complement strand
GATTAAGCCCACAATGCAGCAGGTTATAATCACAGGGATTGCCGAAAACGACAAAATATTAACTTCGCTTTCCAAAATGCCGACGGACAACAGAATCAAAACATATAAAAGTCCCGTAAGCAGCCCAATCAGCCAGCCGCCGCTTTTGTTTCCGCGCCCCGCAAAAATGCCTGCCGCAAACGCGCCGAAAAACAATACAATTTTAGAAATTATTCCGGCCTTATCTGCAGGCATGGCGCAAAGTAACATAAGATATGCGCAAAGCGCCAACAGCAGAAAGGCGACCGCAACGCCGAAAATTGCGCCAAACAAAACCGATTTAAAACGAAACGGCCTGCCTTCTCCCCCGTCTCCGTTTTGAAAATAATGAATTGACGGCATAAAAACACCTCCGAAAATAGTCATTAAACTATATTCGGAGGCGCTTTTTATTATGCCAACAAAAAATTATTCGCTCTTTGTGTCGTCTTCGGCTTCATCGGCATCTTCAATCTCTGCTTTAGCCGCGCTTGCCTTTACTACCGTTTTAACGGCAGAACGCTCGATTTTTGCGGTGTTATCGCCGATTTGCAGGGTGATAATGTCGTCTTTAACCGACAAAATTTTACCGTAAAAACCGCCGATTGTGATAATCTGGTCGCCTTTTTTCAAGGAATTTAACAGATTTTTCTGTTCCCTATCTCTCTTTTTCTGCGGACGAATCAGCAGAAAATAAAATACAGCGATGATAACAACAAAGTATAAAATCATGCCGCCCGTCTGACCGCCGAAGATTTTGCTTAAATCAATTCCGTTCATGAATCTTTCCCTCCTGAAGTTTGTTTTTTGCTTTCTCTTTTCAAGCAGATAAACACATTATACCCTATTTTTGCCAACAATGCAAGCATTTTTTGTCAAATTGAAAAAATTGACAAAATTTAATTTAAGCGGTATAATAAAAAGCAGACTAACAGAAAGCAGGTGCAAAACATGAAATTTAACTCAAAATGCCTTCATTCCGGCTATGAGCCGCAAGACGGCGAGCCGCAGGCATTACCCATTTATCAAAGCACAACCTACCGTTATCGGTCGGCAGACAAGGTTGCCGCGCTGTTTGATTTAACCGACGACGGCTTCTTCTATACCCGCCTTGCCAATCCAACCACCGACGCGGTGGAAAAGAAAATCGCGGATTTAGAAGGTGGAGTCGGCGCGCTTTGCACCTCTTCGGGTCAGGCGGCGTCTTTCATGGCAGTTGTAAACATTTTAAACGCGGGCGACCATTTGGTATCCTCTGCCTCGATTTACGGCGGAACGTTTAATCTGTTTGCCGTAACGCTAAAAAAACTTGGCATTGACGTTACGTTTATTGACAATTACGCCTCCGAAGAAGAAATTGAAAAGGCAGTAAAGCCGAACACAAAGGCGTTTTTCGGCGAGACGATTACCAATCCGTCCATCGAAATTTTTGATATTGAAAAATTCGCGCGGATTGCACACAAGCACGGTGTGCCGCTGATTGTGGACAACACGTTTGCAACGCCGTATCTTTGCCGCCCGATAGAATTCGGTGCGGACATCGTTACCCATTCGACCACAAAATATTTGGACGGTCATGCCATTCAAATGGGCGGAATTATTGTAGACAGCGGGAATTTCGACTGGGCGGCATCGGGCAAATTTCCCGAGTTTACCGAGCCGGATGAATCCTATCACGGCGTTGTTTACACAAAAGACTTCGGAAAGGCTGCATATATCGTAAAAGCGCGTGTTCAGCTGATGCGCGACTTTGGCTGCACGCAAACGCCCATGGGTGCCTTTTTGTTAAATCAGGGACTTGAAACCCTGCCGGTCCGTATGGACAGGCACTGCGAAAATGCCGCAAAAGTTGCCGCGTTTTTAGATGCGCGCGACGATGTGGAATTTGTAACCTACCCCACGGTTTCAAGCTATAAACACAAGGATTTGGCAGAAAAATATCTTCCCAAAGGCGCAAGCGGCGTTATCGCATTCAGCTTAAAAGCGGGGCGCAATGCCGGAAAAGTATTTATTGACAACTTAAAACTCTGTTCACTCGTTGTGCACGTGGCAGATATCCGCACCTGCGTTTTGCATCCCGCAAGCTCAACCCACCGCCAGATGAACGACAAACAGTTAAAAGAATGCGGCGTAACGCCGGGACTGATTCGTCTTTCGGTCGGCTTAGAGGATATAGACGACATTATAGACGACTTAACCCAAGCCCTTGACAAAGCAAAGAGCAAATAAATTTTCGAGCGTGTCGACAAAGTCGACACTTTCAAAGAGAAAACGAGCTGCGCTCGCATTCTCTTTGATTCAAGGGCTTACGTTCGCACGGCGCTTCGTCACAGCAAACTTTGCTCGTGCCGCTTTTTTAAACAAAAAGCTATACTTGCACCGTTGCTGCTCCTCTTTTTCGCCAAACGCATGTTTGGCGAAAAGCGGTAAAATGCTTTAGCATTTTACCGCAAAAGGAAACGCTGCGAAACGGTAAAGCAGTTTTCTGTCAAGAAAATTGCGATAAAGTGTAGCAAGCGTTGACGCGTCCTTGCAATGAGCCAAAAATCAGGCACATGTCCTGATTTTTTGGCTCATTTTAGTTTTGAGGGAATTTCCATCAAGCACCCTTTTCTTGTCGAAAAACATAGTTTTTCGACAGTCTGAGCCCGCAGAAATGTTTCTGCGGGCTGCGTTTATATCTCTTCTTCATCTTTTACAATTTCAAGCTTTGAAACCGAAACCTCATAAGCTGTTTTTTCCTCATATTCTTCTTCGCTAATTTTCTTTTTATACACACGGCTTTGGATTCTGCCCCACACCTTAAGATTTGTGCCCACCTCCAGATGCGCGCAGAATTTTGCGTTTCTTCCCCATGCAATGCAGGGAATATAGTCCGATTTTCCGTAGTGACGGTTCACTGCAAGCAAAACATCTGCAATCTCTCTGCCGAAAGGCGTTGTGCGGTAAGTCGGCGGCTTGCAAATAAACCCATTTAAGAAAATGGCGTTGGGTGACGGAAAATCCTCGGTCATTTTATATATGTTCTTTGCAAAAACCGTAAGTATCAGGCGGCTTCCCTCGCCTGTGTAGTTGTTGTACGAGCGGAATTGCCCCTCAATTTGCAGCTCGTCTCCCTCTTCAATCGTAAAATTGCTTAAAATCCGCTCCGAAACCGTGATAATTAAATCGTCCTCCGATTCACTCAGCCGCGGCACTTTGAAATGAAATTTATAAAACACCTCGCCGTAAATTTCATGGCTTTCGGAAAGCGGACCCGATACAACGCCCTCTAACTGCACCTCATTGTTTGTCTGTAAAATTTCCATGGCTATCCCCCTGATTGTTTTTTGAAAAGACATCGGTATTCCTACCGATGTCTTTAAATTTCTATACTATATTTATGCAAAGATAACCAAGATTATACACAGGTGCTTTAGAAAAAGGTCAGCTGGCTCGATTCACGCATACCGTTTAAGCAACCCTCCTGACGAAGCATTTCGATTGCGGTTTTGTTAATGCCGGAGCGCACTCTCAAATCGTCAATCGTCATAAATTCGCCGTCTTTTCTTGCCTCGGCAACAGCCTTTGCCGCATTCTCACCA
Organism: uncultured Clostridia bacterium; assembly: GCA_934457515.1. Lineage (GTDB taxonomy): Bacteria > Bacillota > Clostridia > RGIG6154 > RGIG6154 > RGIG6154. The sequence continues at coordinate 1,459 of CAKSHV010000127.1, read as the reverse complement.
AGACCTGCAAGCGCGTTCAGCGGCGGCAGAATGCCTTTGTCGGTCTTTAAAAATTTCGTTGCGTCGGAAGCGTATAAGTCAATCGGCACAAAGGTGTATCCGCGGCTGTACATCTCGTTGCAAACCTCTAAAATTGTCAGCGTGTTATTCTCTTTGGCGGACAGTTTTTCGCTTCTATGCTTCATATCGTAAATATTTTTACGAACCTCTTCAATGCCGCGCGTCATAAGCGCCGCGTCAAACTCGTCGGCACGAACGGTGAAATACGCCTGATAAAATGCCTCGGGATAATGCACCTTAAACCACGCAATGCGGAATGCCATCGTAACGTATGCCGCTGCGTGCGCTTTCGGGAACATGTAGCTGATTTTTAAGCAAGAATCGATATACCACTGCGGCACCCCCGATTCCTGCATAACGGGAATCATATCCATATGCTGCTTAAATTTACCCTTTCGGGTGAACTCCATAATGTCAAACGCCTTTTTGTTTTCCACACCCCAGCGGATAAGCGTCGTCATAATATCGTCACGCGTACAGATAACCTCTTTTAAGGTTGCCGTGCCGCCCCGCACCAAATCCTGTGCGTTGTTCAGCCAAACATTTGTGCCGTGGGAAAGTCCCGAAATTCGAACCAATTCACTGAATGATGACGGTTTTGTGTCTGCCAGCATCTGGCGCACAAAGCTTGTGCCAAACTCCGGAATGGCATAGGTCCCGACATTATCCAAAAATGTTTCGCCCTCCAAATATTCGGGCTTGTAGTGAAGTGCCTTGGTTGAAGTAAACAGGCTCATAACGTCCTGGTCATCCAGCGGGATTTTGGTGACGTCCACACCCGTTAAGTCGCCGAGCATTTTCAAAACGGTCGGATCATCATGACCTAAAATATCGAATTTTAAGAGTGTACCCTTCATTTTGTTGTAATCAAAGTGGGTGGTAATAAAGTCACAGTCCTTTTTGTCGGCAGGGCGGTTAATGGGGCAAAAATCCAAAATATCCATGTCTGCCGGCACAACAACCATACCGCCCGGGTGCTGACCGGTGGTTTTTTTAACGCCCTCGCACCCCATTTTCAGGCGTTCCATTTCCGCCCGCGGCAGAACGCGGTTGCGTTCTTTAAAATAGTTTGCGACATATCCCCACGCGGTTTTTTCCGCCAGACCCGAAATGGTGCCTGCTTTAAACACGTGGTCGTGACCGAAGATTTTTTCGGTGTATCTGTGTGATTCGGACTGGTATTCGCCCGAAAAGTTTAAGTCAATATCAGGGTCTTTATCGCCGTAAAAGCCAAGGAAGGTTTCAAACGGAATATCGTGCCCGTCTTTATAATATTTTTCTCCGCATTTGGGGCAAATCTTGTCCGGCAAATCCATGCCGCAGCCGACAGAACCGTCCGTAATCCATTCCACGTTTTTGCATTTGGGGCAGATATAATGCGGAATCAGCGCGTTAACCT
>CAKSHV010000126.1 GCA_934457515.1 uncultured Clostridia bacterium | reverse complement strand
GCGGTGCGCACGCTATCAACCGAGTCGGAAATGTTTGTCAGCGCGTCGGACAGTGCGTCTTTTTCCTCTAACTGCACATTGTCCATCTTTTTAATGGAAATAGACGTGTTGTCGTTAAAGTCCTTAACGGAATCGCGCAGTTTTTCCAGCGCGTTTGAAATATTGTCCGCCTCTTTTTCCAGTTTGTCATAGTAAATATCGCCGTTTTCCGCGGTGTCCTTGGTTTTGTCGAATGCCTCTTTCAACTCTTTCCGCGCTGCGGACAGTCCTTGAGTTGCGCGGTATAGGGTGTTCATGCCGGTTGAAAGATTGTCAACGCTTTTTTGCAGGTAAGTAAAGGCGGTTTCTAATTTTTTGCCGTCAATGTCTGCAATGAATTTACCGATTTGCAAAAGCGCTTTTGCAATATCGGCTGCCGAACTTTTCAATGTGCCCGAAGCGCCCGAAATGCCGTCTAATGCGTCCGTAATTTTGGTAATCAGCTCCACAACCGCCTCGTCAACGGTCGCCTCGCCGTTTTTCACCTTTTTCAAAAACTCTTTGTTGGCGCGTGCAATTTTGTTTGCCGCAGAGGCAATGCTGCCCGACGCGGTTTCCAAATTGCCGAACGCCTTGGAAAGCTGCTGCATGGCGGAATACACTTTGTTTGTGTCGCCCAGCGCCTTGTCTAAATTCCGCAAAGATTTGGAAATGTCGCTTGCCGCGCCGGAAAACGAACCGATGGCAGACGAAAGCTCGTCTAAACTTTCCTCAATATTATCGGTGTCCACCTGCTCCCAATAGCCTTTAATTGCCTTTATGTCGGTTCGGCAGTCTTTGATGACGTCACGAATATTGTCGCTTGACGCAGACAGAGAATCGAAAACGTCAATTGCATCGTCCGTCAGAATGCTCGCGCGGGCAGACAGATTGTTAATCTGTGCCGTGGTGTCGTTTAAATTGTCAATACCCTTGTTTAACTGCTCGTCAATGCTGTCTATTAAACTGCGCGTGATGGTGCGCGCGTCTTTGATGTAGCCCTGGGATACGTCCAGCTGTGCCGAAACATTGTTTTTGGAATTTCTCGAATTTTCCACCGCACGGTCTACAACGCCCTGCAGATTGTCAAGCTCGTCTTCCAAATCTTCTAAGCTGCCGCGGGAGTATTCCAAAACGGTGTACGGCTCCATTTGCCCCACAATGCCGCCCACGTCTTTTCTGCCGTGAATGACGCCTGTGTTTTTGCAGTTGCTGATGTAGCCCGCCTGTCTGCCCACAATACCGCCGATGTTGTAGCCCACATGCTCGTAGCCCACGGTGCCGTTATTGGTACAGCTTTGCAGAATGCCGCCGGAATAGCCTGCAATACCGCCGATGTCGGTGATATCAACCGTGTTTTCGGTAGAACGCAGATTTTTAAAGTCAATATTTTCCAAATCGGGCTTAACTTCTTCCACAACGGTGTTCACCTTTGCGTAGTTCATGCAAAGCAGAACGGTGCCCAAATTCTTGCCCGTTATACCGCCCGCATAATGCTCGCCGTAAACCGAGCCTGCTGCTTTGCAGTTTGAAATGTCGCCTTGATTTAATCCCGCAATACCGCCGATGTTAGAGGTGCCCTTAATAAAACCTTTAAACGAGCAGTTTGAAATGGTGCCGTTGTTTTCGCCCGCAATACCGCCGACGGTGGATTTGGTGCCGCCCGGGGTTATGGTTCCCGCAACATTTAAGTTTTGAACAACGGCGCCCGCCTGAATATAGCGGAAAAAGCCCTGAACCGTGCCGTTTTGCACATATCTTATGCCCGAAATCGTGTGCCCCTCTCCGTCGAATACGCCGCCGAAGGTGGGAATGGGTGTGTATTTTTCTTTGGATAAATCAATGTCCTTTTTAAGAACCACTTTCTTGCCGGACGACCAGGTGTCGTTCACGCAGTTTGCGGCAAGTTTTTTCAAATCTTTCGCACTGCGGATTTCAATTACGATGGTCGGCTCTTCGGCTGCGTCTGCCGCATTTTCGTTTGTTTGCGGCTCGGCATAAACCGGCGTGAAAACCGAAAGGCACAGCAGCAGGCACAGGATTAAACTTATGATTTTTTTAGTGTTCCTCATGGTTTTCAGCCTCCTTTTCGTTTGTTTTGCTTTCTTCCGCCGCGGGAAGCGGTTTCGGTTCGGGCGGCAGCTTGCCGGCATTTGCCTCCGCCTCTTGGTCGGTATCGACCATAGCGTTCACATCGCCGATAATCACACCGCGCATTTTAGCGTTTACAACGCCCGAAACCTTGCCGCGTACCCAGCCGTTAACATAAACCGTTCCGCCGATTTCGGAGGGCGCAAGGTTCGGCTTTTTAATCGAGAACGACGTGCGCTCGATCAGTTTGTCGCCGAGAATCAAAATCTGCGGCAGCACGCACATAACCAAAACAATGGAAATCAGCGTTCCGCGGCCGATGCAAAGACCGAGCGACGAAATAATGCCGTTTGTCGTAACATAGCGGATAATAAAGCCGGCACACGCCAAAATCGCACCCGATGTAATAATGGTCGGAAACGCCTGGTTCAGCGCGGTTACAATCGCTTTTTCCGGCGGCATGGTTTGTTTTAAATCGTTGTATCTGCCCGAAATAACAATCGCATAGTCGATGTTTGCACCCATCTGAATGGAGCTTACAATCAGGTAACCCAAGAAGTAAAGGGGCGAATTGGTTATAAACGGGAACGAGAAGTTAATCCAGATACTGCTCTGAATAACCAAAATCAGCAGAATCGGCAGTCCGACCGACTGATAGGTAAACAGCAGTACGATGATTACAAACAGCGCAGACAGCACGCTTATGATAATGTTATCCCGCTTGAACGTGTTTGCCAAATCCGAATCGCTGGTGGAGTTACCCACAACATACGTGTCTTTTGGGTAATATTTCTTTAATTCATCGCCCAGCTTGTCAACAAATGCAAAGGTTTCCTCTCCCTCTTCTGGCAGGTCAGTTACCACAAGCAAGCGCGAAAAGTTGTCGCTTTCCAGCTGTTTCTTTGCGTCGGTAATATCGTCATAGAGTTCGTTTATGTCCGCCGTTAAATCATCATCCAGTGTCACATATTTTTTATCCATCTCGTCATGCAGGAACAGAAAGACATCAATAAGAGGGATGGAATAGGAATCTAAGTTTGTGATTACCTCGCCGTAGTCCTCATCTTCAACCGCATAGGCGGCATACAGAAGCTTTGCCGCTTCAAAATCCACGTCCGCAATTTCCGAAAACTGCCGTGCCGTGATTTCGTCGGTTAACATGTAGCCGTTTTTCGCTTCGGTGTTGGCAAGTCCCTGCGTGTGGTCAACACCCTTCATTTTGGCAACTTCGTCTAGGATTTTTGCCTCTTTTTTATAGTCGCCGCTCGGCACGACCAGCGCAATCAGGTTGGTTTGTTGGAATGTGGCGTGAATCTTGTCTTTTGCAATCTGTGTTTCGTCTTTTCTGGGGGTGGTCAGTGTTGTTGTGCCGTATACATAGGGGCACATGTTAGACAGAACACAGCCGATAATCGCAAGCACAAGCAGAATCGGCGGCACAATTTTTTTGGTTTTTACAACGAATTTGCCAACCATATTGATTTCGGGAACCAAATTCTTGTGCTGCGTTTTGTCAATCCACTTGCTTGTAATCATCAAAAGGCCGGGCATGAGCAGGAATACGCTGAGTAAACTCAGGAAAATTGCCTTAACCAGCACGATGGCAAGGTCAGGTCCGATTTGAAACTGCATGGTTGCCAGCGCCAAAAGGCCGGAAATGGTTGTCAAACTGCTGGACGAAATTTCCACAATTGCCTTGCTTAAGGCGGTTATCATCGCCTCGCGCGCCGGTTTGTCTTCATGCTCTTCCGAAAAACGGTGGCACAGAATAATAGCGTAGTCAATGGCAAGCGCCAGCTGCAAAACCACCGCAACCGAGTTGGAAACGAACGAAATTTTGCCCAGTAGGAAGTTGGTGCCCATGTTTAATAGCGCTGCCGCACCGAAGGTTAAAATCAGCGAGATAACCTCGGCATATGCCTTTGAGGTAAACAGCAGAACCGCCAAAATAATAATCGCAACGATAATAACAATTACTTTCATATCGTTTGCCAGGGATTCACTCATGGAAAAGCCTACTTCGGTGGAAATGTATGTATCGTAGTCTTTTAAATGCTCTTTCACCTTTGCAAGCGCATTTTTGCTGACCTCCGCGTCGGTATCGCCTTTAAAAGTTATGGTAAACAGTGCGTCAGCGCCCTTAAAATGCTTGTTTGTATTATCAAATTCCACGCCGGACACGCCGTCGATTTCCTCTAATTCGTCCGCCAGTGTTTCGGCGCGGGCGTAAGAAATGTTCGAAACCATCACGTCCGCCGTTGCATAGGTTATAAATTCGCGGTTCATAACGTCCAATCCCTGCCGCGTTTGCGTCGTTTCGGGCAGGTATGTAGTCAAATCGTTTTCTACCTGCACCCAATTGGACGAAAAAATCGAAAAAATTCCCGCAACAATGAAAATTAAGAAGAATAAATTTCGCTTGTCAACAATGAATGTAACGATTTTCGTTAACACATTTTCTTTTTCGTCGTCTTTAATTTTCGCCAACGGTTTTCCCTCCCTGCTGCAATGATTTGATTCCGTGTATGCTGTAACGCGCCGTTTTGTCTAAAAATGAAAGGTTAATTTCGTCTTTTGTAAACTCGCCCGTCGCCCGCATGGGAATGGCGCGGACAGGGGTGTTTAGCGTGCACACAAGCGTTAAGCCGCCGTTTTCGTTCACATCGCCCGAAAGCGTGCAGCGCTGCTTTAAAATATTTAAAAATCCCGTAACATGCGCGTTCAAAACCGAAAAAGCAAGGGTTCCGTGTTTTTCCCCAAGCAATGTGCGCATGGTCACGTCATATCGGTATTGTTCCATATGAAAAAATCGCCTCCCAGTTTCGTATTTTAGCACAGGTTTGGCAAAATGGAAACGGTCAATTTTACACATCTGTGTAAAATTGGGACAAATTTTAAAATTTGTGGGGCAAATTTTTATATAAATATTGAAACAAATGAAAATTTGTGGTAAAATACAGGCGGAGGTGAGCGTATGCGGCAC
>CAKSHV010000125.1 GCA_934457515.1 uncultured Clostridia bacterium | reverse complement strand
AACCTATTCGTCTGTGCCCGTCTATCTGCGGTTTGCTGCGTAATTTGACGTGTGGAAAAACGAGACCGACCCCGAAACATTCAAAAATGCGTTTCGTTACGTGTCAAACTATTTTAAGCAGAGAAATGAAAACGCCGCAATTGTGTGGAGCCCGAATCAGGTGTCAAAATGGACAATTAACGTAAATGATTTTTATCCCGGTGACGAATATGTGGATTTTGTCGGCATGTCGCTTTATGCACAGCCGTATTTCGGCGGGGATAAAAATGCAGACGAAGGCAATGAAATTTTCTTCAGAACGGGATTGAATTCAAATCCTGTGTTGGCTGCGGAAAACTTAATTAAAGAGTACGGAAACAGAAAACCGATTATGATTTCGGAAAGCGGCTGCGGGCACAAAATTGTATCGACCGGCGAGGATACCACCGCTTTTGCGGTTCGGCGCTTAAAGGAATATCTTTCCTATCTGCCCATGGTTTATCCCGAGATTAAGGTAATGGCATATTTTGACCAGTACATCGGCGGAGAAAATACCGATTTTCGCTTGTCCGACAATGATGGACTTAAAAATACATACACTTCATATGTACAAAATGCGCGGTTTGTGCAAGGCGGCTATGGTAATAACACTGATTTTTGCTATCGCAAAATAGAGGAGGGCACGGCGGTCGGCTCTGTGTTCCCGGTTTCGTGCTATGCGCATAAATACGGCGCGGAGGTTCAAAGCGTTACCTATTATTTGGACGGTGCGTATGTTGATGCGTCAAGCGAAGTTCCGTATACTGTTTATTTAGATGCGGGCGATTTGACAGGAGTGCATACTTTAAAAGCGGTTGCTTTGTTTTCAAACGGACAGACTCTGACAAGGGAAAGCGCAATTTCTGTTTACAACACAAATGAGAATATTTCGGTTGAGGCAAACGGCAGCAAAATTGCGTTTGACCAGCCGCCGATTTTATATAACGACCGCACGCTTGTGCCCATGCGCAAAATTTTCGAAGTGCTCGGCGCATCTGTTTCGTGGAATGATGCGGCGCAGACCGCAACCGGTGTTTTGGGTGACCGAACGGTTAGTCTTAAAATCGGCAGCAGCGTTATGGAAATAAACGGCGAACCAATGATTTTGGACACGGCACCGATTGTGGTAAACGGAAGAACATTGGTTCCTGCCCGCGCGGTTGCGGAAGGGTTAGGCTGCTTAGTTGACTGGCAGGATGAAACAAATACGGTTGTTATCTCGAAAAAACATTTTCCCGGTCAGACCGGACAGGGCAGCTTCCAAGCAATGTGACCGAGGCGCGGTATGATATAGAAGAAAAAACGGAATACAGGTACAGAACGCGTGATTTCAGATACTTTGAGCTGGCTGATAAATATGAATTTGCGGGAAATTACGTTCGGACAGACTCAGAATACGGCGAGTGGAGCACTTGGCAAACCGAGCCGATTCCTCAAAAGCAGGGAATTGAAGTGCAGATGCGCGGAAGTGCGGCTTATGAGTATCGCTCAAGATCGGTACGTGAAAATACATTTACAAAGAACTAAGCGATGACGATTGGAGTGAATGGTCCGGCCGGAGCGGCGACAAGCCGTATATCACCGTATATCAATAAAAAAGGCGTTGCAACCAATGAAGTAGAGGAAAGAGTAATGTATCGGTATAAAGAAAAGTGATAAATCAGAAAAAAGGCTGAACGAAACCGTTCAGCCTTTTCGTTTGCATATTAAATTATGCCCACCACATTTCTCCCGCTTGTTCAAAGATTAAAACATCTTTTAAGAAAGCGATGGCTTTTTCAAGACCTTCGGTCGGGGACATTAACGCATCTTCATGCTCAATGCTGATTGCACCGTCATAGCCGCAAACCTTAAGGGTAGAAATTATGTCTTTCCAATATTTGTAATCGTGACCGTAGCCAATTGTGCGGAACACCCAGCTTCTTTCCAAAATGTTGCTGTAATGTCTGGAATCCAAAACGCCGTTTTTCGCGGTGTTCGCGTCATCGATTCGAGTGTCTTTTGCGTGGAAGTGGTAAATTGCGCCCTTTAATTCTTTAATCGCCTCAACCGGATCCATGCCCTGCCATACAAGGTGGCTCGGGTCGAAGTTTGCGCCGATAATATCGCCCACAGCCGCTCTTAATTTCAGCAGTGTGTAAGGGTTGTATACGCAGAAACCGGGGTGCATTTCAAATGCAATTTTATGTACGTTGTGCTCTTTTGCAAACGCCGCTGCTTTTTTCCAGTACGGAATCAGCACTTCGTTCCACTGATAATCCAAAATCTGCAAATAATCCTCCGGCCATGCGCAGGTTACCCAGTTCGGCATTTTGTCGTCCTTGCTTCCACCGGGACAGCCCGAGAAGGTTACAACCGTGTCAATTCCCATTTTTTCAGCAAGCAGAACGGTTTTTTCATAAGTCTCATTGTATGCCGCAGCCATTTCTTTGTTCGGATGCACCGCATTGCCGTGGCAGGAGAGTGCGCAGATGGTCATGTGGTGTGCCTTTAACAAGTCCTGAACCTCTTTTATTTTTTTGTCGTCATTTAAATACACATCAGGGTCTAAATGACATTTGTTGGTGTAGCCGCCGGTTCCCAGTTCTAAGGTCTGAACACCCTGTGCGCTTAAATATTTAACCGCTTCCTCCAGCGTCATGTTCTGAACCGCAACCGTTAAAACGCCTAATTTCATAGTTTTTACCTCCGTTTTCTTTTTTCTTATTTTACCATATTCTATTGCCGTTTGCAAGAGTATTTATTTAGGATTAATTGCATTATTTTAAGATTTGTGTCTTATATGCGTGCCGCACCGCTTTTCTTTGCCGCTTCAGCAACCGCTTTTGCAACCGTTTCGCCCACGCGCTTGTCGAACGCCTTGGGCAGAATATAGTTCTCATTTAATTCGTCATCCGATACAAGCGACGCGATGGCGAAAGACACTGCCATTTTCATTTCGTCGTTAATATCGTTTGCGCGCACGTCCAAAGCGCCGCGGAAAATGCCCGGGAACGCTAAAACATTGTTAATCTGGTTCGGATAGTCCGAGCGTCCGGTGCCCACAACCCGCGCGCCCGCCGCAATCGCGTCATCACGCGTAATTTCGGGGTTTGGGTTTGCCATGGGGAACACAACCGCGTCTTTTGCCATGGAGGATACCATTTCTTTTGATACAATATTCGGTGCCGAAACGCCGATAAACACGTCCGCGCCGCGCATAGCATCTTTCAAATCGCCCTTGATTTTGTCGGGATTGGTTAATTTGCTCATTTCTTCGTGCGCGGGATTTAACCCTTCCTGTCCTTCGTAAATAATGCCGAATTTGTCGCACAGAAGCAGATTTTTAACCCCTAATTTTAAAAGGTGCTTGGCGATGGCAACACCCGCCGAACCCGCTCCGTTGATGACAAGGCGAATGTTTTCGTTTCTTTTGCCGACCAGTTTTAATGTGTTTAAAAGGGCGGCGCCGACCACAATTGCCGTGCCGTGCTGGTCGTCATGAAAAACGGGAATGTCACAGATTTCCTTTAGCTTTCTTTCCACTTCGAAACAGCGGGGTGCTGCAATGTCCTCTAAATTAATGCCGCCGAAACTGCCGGAAATTAAGTAAATGGTGCGCACCAGTTCGTCCACGTCTTTTGTGCGTACGCAAAGCGGAATGGCGTCAACGTCTGCAAACTCTTTAAACAGCACGCATTTGCCCTCCATAACGGGCATGCCTGCCTCGGGACCGATGTCGCCCAAGCCCAAAATCGCCGAACCGTCGGTGATGACCGCAACGGTATTCCAGCGGCGGGTGAGTGAAAACGATAAATTTTTATCTTTCTGAATGGCAAGGCACGGCTCTGCAACGCCCGGCGTGTATGCAAGGGAGAGCGCTTTCGAGTCGGTTACGTGCGCCCGCGCGCACATCTCAATTTTTCCTTTCCATTCGTAATGTTTTTTTAAGGATTCTTCGCGAATGTCCATGTGTTCACCTGCTTATTGATTATTTTTCCTTATTATATATTATTTTTTCCGCGAAGTCAATGAAACGGTTGAATTTTTATATCTTTTTTGGTATAATTGATTTCAGGTGATGGATTATGGTCGAAAGGGCAAACAAAAAAGATTTTTCGCAGCTGAAACAAATGTGGAAAACCGTATTTTGCGATACGGATTTATATATCGATTTGTTTTTTTCAGAACTTGCGCGCCCTGAAAACACGTATGTTTTCCGCGAAAAAGGGGAGATTTGCGCGATGGCGTATGCCTTGCCCGCACCGCTTATTTTTTCGGACGGGACGGAAATAAAAGCGCGCTATATCTGCGGCATTGCAACCAAAACGGAATGCAGAAACAAAGGAATGGCAAGCACACTTCTGCGCAAAATTTTAGGGGATGCAAAGGCAGCGGGCGTTGATGTTTGCTATTTAATTCCTGCCGAAAAATCGCTTTTTTCGTATTACGAACGGTTTGGTTTTACCGAAAAAACATTTATGTGTATCAGAACGCTTTTGCCTGCTGCGGGTGCGTTTAAAGAAAGCGAAAAACCCGATATAAGCCGTTTGACTGCGGCATATAACGCCTTAAACTATCCTTTTAAGCCCAAACGGACAAAAGAAGATTTTGAACGGATTTTAAAGGTGTATGAAGTGTATTGCAAAGGAAAAGACTACGCGGTATTTGAACAAAGAGAAGATAAGCTATACGTTTTGGAGCAAACGGCGGATTTTTCGGCAGAAATGCAAAATATTGCCCGTTTGCGGCATTTAAGTGCCGTTTTTTTACTTTCTTATGCAGCCGAAGAGGATGGAAATGAACCGTTTGCATCCCTTTGCCGGCTGAATCCGAATGTTAAAATTCCGCAAAACGGCTATATTCAGCTTATGCTGAATTAAAAAAACGTTAAAAAGAGTAAAAAAATGCAAAAAAGGCTTGATTTATTTGTAAATACGTGGTATAATAAATGCATCATGATAGAGTAGACGGTAAAGAGTGGGTATTTCGCCCGCTCTTTTGATTTTGTATGGCGGATTTTTTTCAGAAAGGCGGCGATAGAAAATGGCAAGTAAAGTTGAAGAAACCGTTTGGGCGATTGCCGAGCCGATTGCAAACGAAAACGGTGTGGAAATTTATGATGTGGAG
>CAKSHV010000124.1 GCA_934457515.1 uncultured Clostridia bacterium | reverse complement strand
TGTAAACGGCGCGGAAAGCGCGGGACTTTTGCAAAACACCGATATAAAAACCGCGCCTGAAAAAGCAGCAAGCCGTTTAACCCTTGCACACGTGTTATACAATACTATGAACACACTTGGTTATGCGCCTAAACAGACGGATAACAGCCGATTTGCGGAATTATCTGCCTTAAGCGGAGCGGACAAAACCGCGGCGGACGCAGTGGTTTCGGCATCTTTAATGATTGGTTCAAACGGCGTTTTGGGGTTAAATGACAGCATGACCCGCGCCGAGGCGGTTACAGTTATGGAGCGCATTTTGAAGCTGTCCATGCCCGCTGCTGTTACCGAAGAAAACGGCACATATAATTTAAAAAACAACCGCTACAGCGTGTCTGTAACGCAAAACGGCGATTTTTCCATCACCTTTGACGGCAAAAGCTATCCGTTTAAGGCTGCGGGGCGCGTGATCTATTCCGAAACTTCGCCCGATTTAAAACAGCAGAATGTGGAAGAAGACAAAATTTCATATAACATTCCGTCCTGGACGCTTTACGGCACAAAAGGCGGCGTTTTGGGCGAGGCGCACGAGTTTCATAAAATGGAAAGCAAGGTGGAGGGCAGAACCGAAAACCTGTTTGGCGCCGGAATCCTTGCCGACTACACAAATTTCACCGTTTCGGCAAACGAAACCGAAATTGTGCTTTTAGGCGCGGCAGACGAATACGGCACGCCGAAATTTACCCTCTCAATGGGTCAGGGAACAGCTGCGCCGCAGATTAAAACCGAATACACCTTTGCGAAAAACGGGTATTACGGCTTTGCGTTCACAGGCTTTCCCGCCTACACCAAAGATCAAACCGAGGAAATCTGGCAGCCGATGATCTGGACCGAGCGTCGCTTTCCCGCACAGGCGTATTTAACCCCCGAATACCACCTGCCCGCAGCGGGCGTTGCCCTCCGCACAGGCGGAACAACTCTTTTCTTAAGCGTTGCGGAAAGTGATTTGCCCTATCGGATTCCGACCTATGAAAATTCGCGATACGGTGCGGTTTTGATGAATAAAGAGGGACTTGTTCAGCCGCAGATTTATGTTCCGTTTTACGGCAGCAAGGACTCGAATAAACAGTCGGGCGACTCGGTTTTACTCACAACCGAAGTTTCCATGTATAATGAAAACATCGAAACGGCGCTGCAGTCGCTGATTTCGGAAAGCTACGGCTATTATGATTTCCGCACCAACGGAAACATTTCCTTAAACGAAGTGATTGAAAACATGATCGGTTACGGCATGAACGACTATTATTCCAAATTCATGCCCGAATACAAAGGGTTCTCTTACGAGAATGACGCGCCGGGCACCACCAAAAATGTGTCTGCCGTACATCCCGCGTCGCTCGCACTGGTATTTGACGACAAATCTCTTTATGATAACCGCGCGCTTCCCCTTTCGGAATACATGTTATCAAGAAACGATTTAACCTTTAAATACACCGAAACCGCATCGCAGGGCAGCAATTCCCTCGGCGCGCCGTCCATGAAAATGAACGAGTATTCTGCGCTGTACAACTTAAGCGGCAACACGGTTAAGGCGTATAAAGACATGATGGACGCCAAAAGCGGTGCTGCTTCAACCAACTGGAAACAGGCTATGGTTTACTACAAGGCAACCGGCGATGAAAAATATTTAACGATTGCAAAGCAGGGCGCGGACAAATATATCGCAGAACGTCTTTCGGGTTACGCCGAAGATTTTGCGGACGTATCGACCAGCTGGTGGCATTTCTTCTGCCCCGAATACACCGAGCTTTATGAAATGTATACCTTAACGGGCGAACAGAAATATTTAGACGCAGCCCACACGGGTGCCCGCCGTTTTGCCATGTTCCTGTGGTACACCCCCGGTGTGCCGGACGGTAAAACTCATATAAACCCTAACAATGAGGCGCCGAAATACGCCTACAACCGCGGCATTATGCCCATGTATGCAGAGGAAAAGGATATTGACGCCTGGAAGGTTTCGGAAATCGGTCTGCACGCCGAGGCGGCGTTTACCAGCCACGGTCACCGCGGTATTTTCATGGCGTTCCACGCGCCCTACTTTATGAAAATCGGTGCAGATACAGACGATGAATTTCTGAAAAGTATTGCCCGCCACGCCGTTGTCGGCCGCTATGAAAACTTCCCCGGATACCACATCAACACCGGCTATACCGATGTGTATATGGCAAAGGATTATCCCTTTAAAACCTATGAACAGTTAACCTACAACTCGTTCCATTACAACCACATCTGGCCGCACGCAACCATGCTGCTTGACTATTTATATTCGGACGTGTATGACAAAACAGACGGAAACGTAAAAACAAACGGCATTTATGTTGACTCATATGCCTATGTGAAAACCAACGCGTACGGCTCGTTGCCGGGCAGCTTTTACGGAGATGAAAATGTGTATCCGTACATGCCCGAAAAAGTGCTTACGGTTGACAATCCGCAGCTAAACTACGCGACCTACCGCGGAAATGACACATTTTATATTGTGTTTACAAACCAGTCGCAGAAAGACGTTTTTACAAACGTTACCATCAACGCGGATGAAATTCCGATTGACAAAACAAAGACGTACACCGCAAAAGTTTGGGTAAACAGCAATCAGGCAGAAGACGTTACCGTTCAAAACGGCACATTTAACGTAACCGTTCCGAAAGCGGGTGCATACGCCCTTAAAATTGAAGGCATTTCCGTTTCGCCGAAACTTGCGCCGCCCGAACAAGGAACAACTTACGGCGAGCAAAGCACGGTAACGCTGCCCACCGCAAAGGGCAATGTGCACGCCATGGTTTTGGGATTCGGCGAAGGAACCGAAACGGTTTATATTTACGCAGATTCCACCCCCGCGCAGATTAAGGCGCTGAAAGTGACCTACACTGCAGACGGAAAAACCGAAACCGTGACCGACGCAAAGCATCCGTTTGAAGTCACCCTGCCCTACGGCAAGGATTTTACATTCACCGCAGAACTGACCGCGGCGGACGGCTCGGTGATTTCCATTCCCGAAACAGCCGTTACAAAATAAACCGATAATATTTTTAAACCGCAGGCAAGGCCTGCGGTTTTTGCATACAAAAAATAATCCTCCGCAAATTAAATTGCACAGGATTATTTTCTATTTTAAAACATGTTTTTATATATTTTATTTAAATCGCGCTGCCGCATTCGGGGCAGAATTTCGGCGGATTTTTAGGGTCTGCAAACGGTTTTCCGCATTTGGGACACGCCGAAGCCGGCTTCGGTTTACCGCACTCCGAGCAGAATTTTCCGGTATTCACCGCGCCGCACGCACATGTCCAGCTGTCGTTTTGCGGCTTTTCTTTTCCGCATTCGGAACAAAATTTGCCTGTGTTCCCTGTTTTGCCGCAGGAACACGTCCAGCCCGCCGGTGCATTCTGCGGTATGCTTTGCTGCGCTTTTGCGCCCATGGCAAACAGGTTTTCAGCTGTGCTGCCGCCCGCGTTTTGTGCCATGTTCATGCCGAAAAAGCCGCCCATTGCGCCCATGCCGCCCTGGTTTTTCGCCGCGTCTTTCATCGCCTCGGCCTGTGCGCCCGCAAGACGGGATGCCGCCGCCATGGGATTGGTGGTCATTGCCGTTTCTTCCCATTCGGTAATCTTCTTTCTCTGGTCGTCCGGAATGGATACGGTGTTAAAATTAAGAGATACGATTTCCAAACCGCGGCGCTCTTTCCACTCGCTTGCAAGCTCCGCGCTCAGCGCTGCCGAAACCTCTTTGGTATGCGCCGGAATTTCGGAATACATAATCTTCATGGCGGAAATTTTGGATAGTGCCGGCTGCAACGCATTTAAAAGCTCGCCGCGCAGCATTTCTTCAATTTCAGACCGCTCATACGAAACCGCCACATTGCCGCACACATTGGTGTAAAACAGCATAGGGTCGGTAATTTTATAAGAATATACGCCGCTGCACCGCAAATCAACCGAAAGCTTAAACCCCAAATTTTCATCCACAATCACGTGAAACGGAATGGGATTCGGCGTGCCGAATTTATTGCCCACAATTTCCTTTGTGTTAAAATAATATACTCTCTGATCTTTGCCGACGTCACCGCCGAAAGTGAAACGCTTGCCGATTTGCGCAAAGGTGTTTTTAATGCCCTCTCCCAAACCGCCGCAGAAAATACTGGGTTCAGTTGACGTATCATACACAAATTCTCCGGGTTCCGCGCAAATCTCAACCACTTTGCCCGATTCGACAATCATCATACACTGCCCCTCGTTGACCGCAATCACCGAGCCGTTTGAAATAATGTTGTCCTCGCCCTTTTTGTTCGAGCTTCTGCCGCTCGTTCTTTTTTCGCCCTTGGCTGCCAAACCTCCGCGTCTAAACTGTCGCAGTAGAAAAACTCCTTCCACTGGTCGGCAAAAACGCCGCCTGTTGCGCCTGCTGCTGCTTTAATCAGTCCCATATGTAACCGTCCTTTCGTTTTTTATATTCTTAATATGTGCCGCCTCTGCCGGTGTGATGCTCTCCCGACGAAGAAATGTGCCCGCCGGAGCTTTGGCTCTCCTGTGGCTTCGGTTTCGGCGTTTTTGTCACTGTGCTGTATAAAAAGATATCCTGCGATTTTGTGAGATTTAACCCATCCGGCGTGGTATATCCGCCTGCGTCTGCCTGTTTCACCGCCGTTTTCATTCTGCTTTGACGAATCAGCATGGCAATGAGCGCAATCAAAAGCGGAACAACAACGGCGATCGCAATCACGATTACATTATACGCCGTGTAATCGTCTTTATAATCATCGGGATTTGCCAAAATATCGGCAGCGGTGTTCGCATAGGTTAAAAACGCACCGTAATAGTCGTTTTGCTTTAAATACGGCAGCACCTCGTCATCAATATAAAACATCGCATACTCGCCGAAAGCCGCCTCTCCCGCGCCGTGAGCAGTATAATGATACAGTCTCGGATTTTCCGACACATAAAGCAAAAAGCCGTCTTTTCCCTCGCCCGCGCCGTAACCTAAATAGTCAAACACATCGTCTGCCGCGCTTTCTCCGTCGTCACTCGGTGCATTTTCCTCAGTATAAATGGCAACATCCATGTTGTATTTTTCGCGCAGCGAATCTAAAATACCGCTGATTTCCGCCGCCTGCTCTTCGG
>CAKSHV010000123.1 GCA_934457515.1 uncultured Clostridia bacterium | reverse complement strand
CGGCAAACCGCATCGGCTACCCGGTTGTCCTCCGTCCCGCATTCACTTTGGGCGGTACGGGCGGCGGCTTTGCGGATAATCGCGAAGAACTCTGCGAAATCGTGAAAAACGCTTTAAAACTTTCGCCTGTGCACCAGGTTTTGGTTGAAAAAAGCATTAAAGGCTATAAAGAAATTGAATATGAAGTGATGCGCGACGCAAACGACACCGCCATTACCATTTGCAACATGGAAAATTTAGACCCTGTCGGTGTGCACACCGGCGATTCGGTTGTGGTTGCGCCCAGCCAAACGCTTACGAATAAAGAATATCAGCTTTTGCGCGACAGTGCGCTGAAAATTATCCGCGCCCTTAAAATCGAGGGCGGCTGTAACGTGCAGTTTGCGCTTGACCCGCAGTCCTTTAACTACTACTTAATCGAGGTAAACCCCAGAGTTTCGCGCTCTTCGGCGCTTGCCTCGAAAGCAACCGGCTATCCGATTGCGCGGGTGTCTGCCAAAATTGCGGTGGGACTGCGTTTAGAAGAAATCGCCATTGCAAACACGCCTGCAAGCTTTGAGCCTGCACTTGACTATGTAGTCACCAAAATGGCGCGTTTTCCCTTTGATAAATTTGCGGGCGCGTCCAACCGATTAAGCACGCAGATGAAAGCGACCGGCGAGGTGATGAGCGTTGGACGCACCATGGAAGAAAGCCTGTTAAAGGCGGTTCGCTCATTGGAAATCGGTGTGAATCATCTGTACATGAAAAAGTTTGACGCGTGGTTGATGGAAGAGCTGCTTTGCTACATTCAAAAGCCGACCGACGACCGCATTTTTGCAATCGCCGCACTCATGCGCCTTGGCTGTGATTTGGGAAGAATTTGCAACGCGACCCAAATTGACATGCTGTTTTTGGACAAAATTAAGCGCATTACCGATTGCGAGGCACAGCTTAAAGAAAATAAAGGCGATAAAACGGCGCTGTATCATGCAAAACGCATGGGCTTTTGCGACGCGTTTATCGCGCATCTTTGGGACATGACCGAGGAAGAAGTGCATTCGCTTCGCAAGAAGCTGAATATAAGGCCTGTGTATAAAATGATTGACACCTGCGCGGGCGAGTTTGAAAGCTATGTGCCTTATTTTTACTCGACATATGAAGAAGAAAATGAGTCAAAAGTCAGCGCAAACAAAAAAATTATTGTGCTCGGCTCGGGTCCGATTCGCATCGGTCAGGGCGTTGAGTTCGACTATTCCACCGTGCACGCCATTAAAACCATTAAGCAAAGCGGCTATGAGGCGATTATTATAAACAACAATCCCGAAACGGTTTCGACCGATTATACCACCAGCGACAAGCTGTATTTCGAGCCGCTTACCGCAGAGGATGTTATGAATATTGTGGACTTGGAAAAGCCGATCGGCGTGATTGCGTCGCTTGGCGGTCAGACCGCAATTAACTTAGCGGAGCCGCTTATGCGGCGGGGCGTGAAAATGATCGGCACCGATGTGGCGGCAATCGAGCGCGCCGAAAACCGTGACGCGTTTGAAAAAGTTATGGAAAGCCTAAATATTCCGCAGCCCGCAGGCGTTGCGGTTACAAATATTGAAGACGGCGTTGCGGCTGCCGAAAAAATCGGATACCCTGTTCTGGTTCGACCGTCTTACGTTTTGGGCGGCAGAGCCATGCGCATTGTGTCGGGCGAGAAGGCGCTTCGCGTGTATTTGGAAAACGCCGCGACCGTAAACGAAGACAAGCCGGTTTTGGTCGACAAATACATCATCGGCAAAGAGGTGGAAGTTGATGCGGTGTGTGACGGAAAAGACGTTTTCGTGCCCGGCATTATGGAGCATGTCGAGCGCACGGGCATTCATTCGGGCGACAGCATAAGCGTTTACCCCGCGTTTAGCATTTCGGATAAAGTAAAAAACGTTATTTTAGATTATACAAAGCGCCTTGGCTTAGGAATCGGCATTGTGGGGCTGTATAATATTCAGTTTATCGTAGACAAAGCCGAAAATGTGTATGTAATTGAGGTAAACCCCCGCTCTTCAAGAACCGTTCCGTTCCTGTCAAAAGCAACCGGCTATCCGATTGCAGACATTGCAACTCTTGCCATTTTGGGAAAATCCTTAAAAGAACAGGGAATCGACAAAATCTATCCTGCCGAGCGGAAGCGGTGGTATGTGAAAGTGCCCGCCTTTTCGTTTTCCAAACTAAGCGGGTTAGACGCCTATCTTTCGCCCGAAATGAAGTCCACGGGCGAGGCTATCGGCTATGATAAAAAGCTGACCCGCGCATTATATAAAGCGCTGCAGTCGGCAGGCATGCACGTTGTAAACTACGGCACGATTTTCGTAACCGTTGCGGACAAGGATAAAGACGAGGCACTGCCGCTGATTAAGCGGTTTTACAAGCTTGGCTTTAACATCGAGGCAACCCGCGGCACTGCCAAATTTTTAAAAGAACACGGCATTAAAACGCGTGAAAAGGCGAAAATCAGCGAGGGCAGCGAGGAGATTTTAGAGTCTATCCGAAAGGGCTATGTCAGCTACGTTGTAAACACCCGCGATATTGACGCGGGCGAGCAGGAAACAGACGGCTATAAAATCCGCCGCTGTGCGGTTGAAAACAATGTCACCATGTTTACCTCGCTTGACACCGTGCGGGTGCTTTTGGATGTGTTAGAGGAAATGACGCTTTGCGTTTCTACCATTGACGAAGCCGAGTGAAAAAGGGGGTAAATACGTGATTCAGGGAATTTATGAAATTTCGGAAAACAAAAACATTGCCAAAAATATTTATAAAATGGTTTTAACAGGGGACACAAGCGCGATAACCGCGCCGGGACAGTTTGTCAATATCAAATTAGACGGATTTTTTCTGCGCCGTCCCATATCGGTTTGCGATTGGAACGAAAACGAAATTACGCTGATTTACAAAACGGTCGGTCACGGAACCGAGGCAATGGCAGCATTTCGCGCGGGCAAAAAGCTTGACCTGCTGGTCGGGCTCGGAAACGGGTTTCACACCGACAAAAGCGAAAAACA
Source organism: uncultured Clostridia bacterium (assembly GCA_934457515.1). Lineage (GTDB taxonomy): Bacteria > Bacillota > Clostridia > RGIG6154 > RGIG6154 > RGIG6154. Next base: position 2,181 of record CAKSHV010000123.1, on the reverse strand, counting down.
CGCGCTTGTAATCGGCGGCGGCGTGGGCGTTCCGCCCCTGTTCGGGCTTGCAAAACGCCTGATTGCCGAGGGTAAAAATGTTACAGCCGTGCTTGGCTTTAACGAAAAAAGCGAAGTGTTTTTGGCAGAGGAATTTAAAGCAATCGGCGCTGCTGTTTTGGTTGCCACGGCGGACGGCTCAGTTGGTACCAAAGGGTTTGTGACCGACGCGATGAAAAATACTTGCGATTATTCTTATTTTTACGCCTGCGGTCCGCAGCCGATGTTAAAGGCAGTTTTTAACAGCACAAAAACCTCGGGCGAGCTTAGCTTTGAGGAGCGCATGGGCTGCGGGTTCGGCGCATGCATGGGGTGCAGCTGCAAAACCAAATATGGAAATAAACGCATCTGCAAAGACGGTCCGGTGCTTGAAAAGGAGGAAATTATATGGTAAAATTAAATGTAAACCTTTCGGGTCTTGCACTTGACAATCCGATTATTCCCGCCAGCGGCACGTTTGGCTACGGCTATGAGTTCGCAGAATTGTATGACATCAATATTTTAGGTTCGTTTTCATTTAAAGGCACAACCAAAGAGCCGCGGTTCGGCAACGAAACACCCAGAATTGCGGAAACGCCCTGCGGCATGATTAATGCGGTGGGACTGCAAAACCCTGGAATCGACCATGTAATTGATACCGAGCTTCCGCGATTAAAAAAGTGTTTTTCTAAGCCGGTTATTGCAAACATCAGCGGTTTTTCGGTAGATGAATACAAATACTGCTGCGAAAAAATCGGAAAAGAAGAGCAGGTGGGGTTGATTGAAGTAAACATCAGCTGTCCGAATGTGCATAACGGTGGCATGAGCTTCGGAACGCTGCCCGAGTCTGCCTATGAGGTGACAAAGGCGGTTAAAAGCGTGACCGGCAAGCCGGTATACATGAAATTAAGCCCGAATGTTACGGATATTGTGTCCATCGCAAAAGCGTGCGAAGAGGCGGGGGCGGACGGCATCAGCCTGATTAACACGCTCCTTGGCATGCGCATTGATTTAAAAACCAAAAAGCCGGTTATTAAAAACAAAATGGGCGGATTTTCGGGGCGTGCGATTTTCCCTGTCGCGCTTCGCATGGTTTACCAGGTGTATAACGCGGTACACATTCCGATTATCGGCATGGGCGGCGTTTCGAGCGCCGAAGACGTTATCGAAATGATGCTTGCGGGCGCAACGGCAGTTGAAATCGGCGCTGCGAATTTGATAGACCCGTTTGTCTGCAAAAAAATAATTGAAGATTTACCGAAATGTATGGAAAAGTATAACATTGAAAGTTTAAGCGATATTATAGGAGGTGCATCGAAATGACGAACAGAGCAGTGATTGCGGCATGCGATTTCAGTTCGAAAGAAGAGCTTTTCGCATTCTTGGACAAGTTTGATGACGGAGAATTATACGTAAAAGTGGGTATGGAGCTTTTTTATGCCGAGGGACCCGCGATTATCCGCGAGATTAAGCGGCGCGGACACAAAATTTTCTTAGATTTAAAGCTGCACGACATTCCGAACACGGTGGAAAAAGCCATGGCAGTTTTGAAAAACTTAAATGTGGATATGGTAAACCTGCACGCAGCGGGCGGCAAAAAAATGATGGAGGCGGCAATCCGCGGTCTTACGCGTGCGGACGGAACGCGTCCGCTTTTAATTGCGGTAACGCAGCTGACTTCCACCTCACAGGAGATTATGGAAAACGAGCTTTTGATAGAAAAACCGATTGACGAGGTGGTTATTTCCTATGCGCAAAATGCCAAATCCGCGGGGCTTGACGGCGTGGTTTGCTCACCGCTTGAGGCGGCAAAGGTAAAGGGTGCGTGCGGAAACGGCTTTTTAACGGTAACGCCCGGAATCCGCTTTGCAGACGGGGAGGTGGGCGACCAGGTCCGCGTAACCACCCCCGCAAAGGCAAAGGAAATCGGCTCGGATTTTATAGTGGTTGGCAGACCCGTAACTAAAGCAGATGATGTGAAAGCAGCCTACGAGCGCTGCAAAAAAGACTTTATATAAATGTATGAGGTGAAAAATATGACAAACGAAAAGACAAAAAAGGAAGTTGCGAAAGGATTGTTGAAAATCGGTGCGGTGTTTCTCCGCCCCGAACAGCCGTTTACCTGGGCAAGCGGCATTAAAAGCCCGATTTATTGCGATAACC
>CAKSHV010000122.1 GCA_934457515.1 uncultured Clostridia bacterium | reverse complement strand
CCCTTGTAAGGAGTAAAATCGCAGGCACATGTCCTGCGGTTTTACGAATTTAAATTTTGAGGAAAAAATTCCATCAAACTTCCTTTTTTGTCGAAAAACACAGTTTTTCGACAATCTGACGCGCCCGTATGCGGGCGCGTTTTCTGAATGGACTTAGGTTTCGTACAAGCCGTAATCAAATAGGAATAGTCAAGCTTCTTTCATCCTGTCGGTTTTCCGCTTAGTCGGCACACATTACAGATGATACAGCGCATTGTTCTGGTAGCAGGGCTCGCAGGTAAGGTTTACTTTAAGCTTTCGGAAAATGCAGGCGTCTGCCTCGGAGAGAATGACTGACGCATGCGCTTCGCAGCCTGTAAGCTCGGGGAGCATGGATAACGCAAGAGCTGCCTTTTGGTTGTTTGCGGCGCTGACCGAAAGGGCAACCAAAATTTCATCAATATGCAGGCGCGGATTTTTCGAGCCGAGATAGGTCACTTTCAAATCCTGAACCGGTTCAATCAGCTCGGCGGGAATGAGTTCTGTTTTGTCGTCAATGCCCGCAAGGTATTTTAAGGCGTTTAAAATCACTGCTGCGGAACAGCCGAGCAGGGATTTTGTTTTGCCTGTAATCACCGTTCCGTCCGCAAGCTCGATAGCTGCCGCCGGTGCGCCCGTTTCCTCTCCAATGCGCTTTGCCGCTTCGGCAACCGCGCGGTCTGCAACCGAAATGCCCGCCGTTTTCATAATCAGTTCAATCTTTTCCGCCTCGGTGTTTTTGCCGCCGTTTCGGCGCGCGTCACACAGTGCGGCATAATATCTGCGGATAATTTCCTGTTTGGAGGCCGCGCACACCGCCTCGTCGTCGGTTATGCAAAAGCCTGCCATATTCACACCCATATCGGTGGGCGATTTATAGGGCGACGAGCCGTAAATCCGCTCGAACATGGCGTTTAAAACGGGGAAAATTTCCACGTCGCGGTTGTAGTTTACCGCGGGCTTGTTATAAGCCTCCAAATGGAACGGGTCGATCATATTCACGTCGTTTAAATCTGCCGTTGCCGCCTCGTAGGCTAAATTTACGGGGTGCTTTAAGGGCAGATTCCAAACCGGGAACGTTTCAAATTTTGCATAGCCCGCCTCAATGCCGCGCTTGTGCTCGTGGTACAGCTGGGAGAGGCAGGTTGCCATTTTTCCGCTGCCCGGGCCCGGTGCCGTTACGACAATCAGCTCTCGCGTGGTTTCGATATATTCGTTTTTTCCGTACCCTTCGTCGCTTACGATAAGCGGCACATCGGACGGATAGCCGGGAATGACATAGTGGGTAAACACTTTAATGTTGTTTGCCGCAAGGCGCGCCTTTAATGCGTCTGCCGCCTGCTGACCCTCATACTGCGTGATGACAACGCTGCCCACATACAGCCCGACGCTGCGGAACAGGTCAATTAAGCGCAAAACCTCCAAATCATAGGTGATGCCGATGTCGCGCCGCGTTTTGTTTGCCGAAAGCGCACCCGCGCTGACCGCGATGACGATTTCCGCCTGGTCTTTTAAGGCGAGCAGCATTTTTAATTTACTGTCCGGCTGAAAGCCCGGCAGCACGCGGGACGCGTGGTGGTCGTCAAACAGTTTGCCGCCGAATTCCATATATAATTTCCCGCCGAATTTGGAAATTCTCTCTTTGATTTGTTCCGACTGAATTCGGATGTATTTTTCATTATCAAATCCAATTTTGTGCATGTTTTTCATTTTCCCCCTAAAACTTACCTTATAAAAGCGGAGAGTAAACCGATTTTCCTCTCCGCAGATTTTGTTATGATTCGTTACAGAATCAATATACAATCCGGATGCCGCAAGAAAATTTTTGCGGCGCCGTCAATGATACAGTGCCCGAAAGAGCACAAAAGAGCGTCAGCTCTTAAGAATTTTATTTCATAAAATTCTTAATGTGTCAATTATACCATTTTTTTCTGCCTTTTTCAACAGAAAAACCTAAAATATTCAAATTTTTCTTTTTTGAATCCGAAAGCTGATTTCGCTGAGCAGAGTATCGGGAATCAGTTTTGAGAAAAACGCCGAGATTTTGGCGGTTGCGCCCGGCAGGGTTAAAAATTTTCCGTTCAGCATGCGGCGGACAGCAAGGCGCGCCACGAATTCGGAGTTTTGCGGTTTTACTGCAAACCGAACGCCCGCCACGCGGTTAAACTCGGTGTCTACAGGACCGGGGCAGAGCACCGAAATGTTCACGTTCGAGTGTTTGATTTCCTTAGAAACGGCGCGGCTTAGGCGCAGAACATAGGCTTTCGATGCGTAGTATGCGCCCATTAAAGGTCCCGACATAAACGCGGCAAGGGACGAAACATTTAAAATATAGCCCTCGTTTCGATTTAGCATATCCTTTAAAAACAGCTTTGTTAAGGTGTGCAGCGCGCAGATGTTTAATTCTATCATGTCCAAATCGCGATTTAAGTCGGTTTCGCAAAATTCGCCGAACACGCCGAACCCCGCATTGTTTACCAAAACGCCGATTTCTTCATTTTTATACGCATCGTATAGTTTTTCACAGTTTTCGCGTGATTTTAAATCGCAGGCAAAGATTTCTCCGCCGTTTGCAAGGCGGGACAAAAGCTCTTTTAAGCGGTCCTCGCGCCGTGCAACCAATATGATGTAATACCCTTTTCGGGACAGTTCAAGGGCAATTTCCCGCCCGATTCCGGATGACGCACCCGTAACAATCGCTTTTTTCATGTTCATCGCTCCTTTTTTCTATATAATATTGTACCACAAATTTGAATCCGTTTCCATACCGATTTGCGAAACGAGAAAAATTTTATGCATAAACAGACTGCATAAAAGGTGCTTTTATGCATATTTTTCTGTATATTGACAATAATCTTTACATAACAGCCCTGTTTCGTGTTTATTTTTACAAAAATTTTGCAAAAATTTAAATTTTTACTTGACAAATTGAAAAATATGGTTTACAATAAACAAGTACTAAAAATTTGAAGGAGTGCGAATCATGAAAAAAGTAGTTTCATTATTGATGGCATTGGTTCTCGCAATGGCTGTTATGACAGGCTGCGGAACAAAAAAAGTTAATCTTACAATCTTAGACACAGAATATGCGGACGAGGATTATGCAGTTTGCGTTGCAAAAGAAAACACAGAACTGCTTGACAAAATCAACGCTGCGTTAAAGGAAATCAAAGACGACGGCACGGCAGACAAAATCGTAAACAAATACATCTCAGGCACAGCACATGACCTTACTCTGCAGGCAGACGCGGAAGGCAAACCCGAACTGCACATGGCAACAAACGCGCAGTTCCCGCCCTATGAATATTACGAGGGTGACAAAATCGTTGGTATCGATGCGGAAATGGCGGCAGCAATTGCAGACAAACTTGGCATGAAACTGGTTATTGACGATATGGATTTCGATGCAATCATCACAGCAGTTCAGACCGGCAAGGCTGACATGGGTATGGCGGGCATGACCGTTACCGAAGACCGTCTTAAGAACATCAATTTCTCCGATACTTACGCAAAAGGCGTTCAGGTTGTTATCGTTCCCGAGGGCAGCGAAATCAAATCGGTTGATGATTTGAGCAAAGACGGCGCGAAATATCTCATCGGCACACAGAAGGGCACAACCGGCGACGTCTACTCCGAAGGCGATTTCGGTGCGGAGCGCGTTATGAAATATGCATCCGGCAACGAAGCGGTTCAGGCGTTGGTAACCGGTAAGGTTGACTGCGTAATCATCGACAAAGAGCCTGCAAAGGCATATGTTGAAGCAAACAACAAATAAGAAAAAAACAAAACTCCGGGGGTGCGGTGCAGCCGCACTCCTGTTTTGAGTATTTGGCTAAAAATTCGAAAGAGGGGAACATATGGATTCGATATTGCAGGGTTTAAGCCAATGGTTTGCGGATGTTAAGGCAGACTTTGTGTTGAACTTTATTAAGGAAGACCGATGGAAGTTTATCACCACCGGTTTGCAAAACACGTTGCTTATCACTTTTCTTGCTGTTTTAATCGGCGTTGCGCTGGGCGTTATTGTGGCGGTTACCCGCGCAAGCTACGACAAAACGGCGGAGGAAATGCCGAAAGGTTTTAAAAAATCGCTGTTTTCATTTTTAAACAGCGTCTGCAAGGTGTATTTAACGGTTATTCGCGGCACACCTGTTGTCGTTCAGCTTATGATTATGTATTACATTATTTTTGCAACTTCCAGAAACAGCGTTATGGTTGCGATTTTAGCATTCGGTATCAATTCGGGCGCGTATGTTGCGGAAATTGCGCGTTCCGGCATTATGTCGATTGACGCGGGTCAGTTCGAGGCGGGCAGAAGCCTTGGCTTTAACTACGTGCAAACCATGTGGTACATCATTATTCCCCAGGCGTTTAAAAATATTTTGCCGGCATTGGCAAACGAATTTATCGTGCTTTTGAAGGAAACTTCTGTTGCGGGCTATGTAACCATCCGCGATTTAACCATGGGCGGCAACATCATCCGTGCAAGCACCTATTCGGCGTTTATGCCGCTGATTGCCGTTGCGCTGATTTATCTTGTAATGGTTATTTTCTTTACATGGCTTGTGGGCAAACTTGAAAGGAGGCTGAGAAACAGTGAAAGATGATGTTATTATCCGAACGGAAAATTTATGCAAGTATTACGGGAAAGATATTCATGCACTGGAAAACGTTACAGCCTCTATTCATAAAGGCGAGGTTGTGGTTATTATCGGACCGTCCGGCTCGGGCAAATCCACTTTTCTGCGTTCTTTAAACCTTTTGGAGCGCGCAACCTCGGGCAAGGTGTTTTTTGAGGATGTGGATATTACAGACGCGAAGGTGGACATTAATATGCACCGCCGCAAAATGGGCATGGTTTTCCAGCATTTTAACCTGTTCCCGCATATGACGATTTTGAAAAATTTGACTATCGCGCCCATGAAACTTTTGAAAATGTCAAAGGCGCAGGCAGAGGAAACCGCGCTGAAACTTTTGGACCGCGTTGGTTTAAAAGACAGGGCAAATGCTTATCCGTCCCAGTTATCGGGCGGACAGAAGCAGCGCGTTGCCATTGTGCGGTCGCTTTGCATGAACCCGGACGTTATGCTGTTTGACGAGCCGACATCGGCGCTTGACCCCGAAATGGTAGGCGAGGTTTTGAACGTTATGAAACAGCTGGCGAAAGACGGCATGACCATGGTGGTTGTAACACATGAAATGGGCTTTGCACGCGAGGTTGCCG
>CAKSHV010000121.1 GCA_934457515.1 uncultured Clostridia bacterium | reverse complement strand
CTGAATCGACTTTGCAAATTCGAGTTCTTTGTCAATCCGAGCCGCCGCCTCTGCAATGTAGCGTTTTAAAGTCAGTACGGTTGAGTTAATATCATCCGAAAGCGAAGCAAATTCTTCGTTTGTCCGAACGTCCACCACAGTATCAAGGTTGCCGCTCGTAATTTTTGCAAGCGAACAGTTAATTTTCGCCATGTTGTCAACAACGAGTTTTTTTATAAGGATGTATACAACGATAAAAAGCATACCGAAAACGACAAATTCCATGAAAACGGTTATATATACCGCAATATCGCGTGAAAACATGGCTTCGGTTCTCGGAATGGACGCCACAATATAGTACCCTTCCGAAACAATATACGAACAGATGGAATCAATGCCATACACCGTCGCGTCAAAGGGTTCGCCCTCCGGCATGGTGTCAGGGTCTATATAAATGCCCGAAACGTTTAAATTCTTTTTTTCATTTCCATGCCTGTCGCTGACGATTTTTCTGTCCTCGCCCGCAATAATAATGCTTCCGCTTTCCCCTATATGTCGGTTATGCGTAGCGCCGATAACCGCATCGTCAATATCTCGTTTGAAGCGGTCAAAATCATATGCAACCTGCACAAAACCGCCCTTATCAAGCACAATTCCCGCGTATTTGCGCAGGATTGAAGGGGTAAACGACGTCGGTTGATAGTTTTGCACATATTTCTTCTTTTGTCCGTTCAGCAGAACCAAAAATTCTGCCGACTGCCGTCCTTTGCGCATATTATAATTTAAAAAATCCGCATGAGTAGACGCCGTGATGATGCCATGCGGATCAATCAGATTAATCTCGGCAACATCATATTCATTTGCGAGAGTTTTGAGTAGCTTAGAATCGGCGTTTTCCGCAGAATTTATGCGAAGAGATATGGATTCTGCAAGTTTCAGCAAATTTTCGTTTGAAACATCAAGGATATCTTGGCGCACATCCTCAAGATTGAGTTTAACAAGATTTTGTGCTTCATTTAACGCAAGCTCTGTCTGAAGCGCCCATGTGAAAATTGTGGTCATCAAAAAACCCGCCGTCACGCAGATAAGAAGCCAGCGCTGAAACGACTGTGAAATGTTTTTTAAATCACGCTTTGTATGGCTTTTTCCTTTACCCGAAAGAATTGAAAGCAGAATGCACGCAAGCATCACTGCAAGCCCGTTGACAGCAACCATAGGCAGCGAGCAGGTACGGACGAACGAAAAAGCTTTATGTGCGTCAGTCATATTTGTAAGGAAGATCATCAGCATATGTACAACTTCCGTAATGGAAGCGGCCGCCAAACAATAATACCATTTCGGTTTCTTGTTGTCAAACACATGCCGACGCAAAACGGCAGCAAAAACACCCGCAAGCACGGTTGAAATGCTGCAGGCAAGCCGCGTATATTCTCCGGCACCCCAGTAAACAGCAAACCAGCGTTCCGCTCCGCCGATTACGCCCGCGATAACGCCTGCAGGCGCACCGAAAAGCAGCCCGGCGCAGATAGGAGATGCGTCGCGCGCGTTTATGACGGCGCCGTCAATCTTAATGCCAAATTCGGTCCCGATGACCGCAAGTCCGCCGAAAAGCAAACCGATTATAATCTGACGGGCGGCATACGGAATCTTTTCTGCCGCCTTTGTATGTTCAAAAAGATAGATAAAAGCCGAAAGCACCACCGGCAAAAGCGAAATCAGAAAAAGCAATAAATAGTCTTTCATGGTTTATTTCTCACTCTATCGTTAAAATATCGGCAAAGCCGGTGATTTCAAACACTTCCATCACGTCATCATTTACGCCTGTAAGTTTCATGCTTCCCCGGCGGTTCATGACTTTCTGTGCCGCAAGCAAAACACGAAGCCCTGCCGACGATATGTACTCTACTTCGGAAAAATCAAAGACAAGCTCGGTTATACCGTCAACAGACTGCCGAAGTTCGGCTTCAAGCTTCGGCGACGAATTCGTGTCAAGCCGTCCTTCTATTTTAAACGTTAGTTTTTCTCCATCGGAAATTTTCTGAATTGTCATATTTCTCCCCCATTTTTCATCCTGATAAATGCTTGTTAAAAATGAACATATAGATATATATAGTATAGCATAAATAGCAAAAAAATCAAGTGAAATTTTTAATTTTGTTACATATACCTGACCTCCTGTGTGCCTTGTAAGCATGTTACGAAACGCCAGCCGAAAGGCTGGTGTTTCGTATTAGCCTTTCGGAAGTTCAATGCACAAATTGTAATTAAAAATTCTCGAAATCAGTGCAGCCTCCTCGCTGCGCTTAACCTCTGAATGCTGTTTGTACAGCTGGCAACTGCGCAGTCTTGCACAGTTCTCAGCGATGAGGAAAGATTTGCATAACCGATATTGCCGCCCCCGCCGGCAGCATCGTCAATCCCATTTGCGAAATGTCTTGCTTCATTTGTTAAAAACGTTAAAAAAGCAGCCGTTAAAAAGCTGCTTTAAAAATTTATTCGAAAAACACTTTTTCCGTTTCGGCGCAAAGGTAGTGATACACCGGCAGGTACAGTTCCTGCACCTTAAATGTTTCCGTTTCGGGAACGCGGACGGTTACATCGCAAAGAGCAGAGAGCCTGCTTTCTTCCTTTCCTGTAAGCGCAAGGGTTTTTACTCCCAGTGCTTTGGCAATGCGGACAGCGTTAACAACATTTTTGGAATTGCCGGAAGTGGATAGCCCCAGAACAAGATCCTCTTTTTTGGCATAGCCGTAAACAAGCTGGGCATAGGCCATGTCGGGGTCAACATCGTTTGCATAGGCGGACAAAATGCCGCACTGGCTCGGAAGCGATATGGCGGGCAGTGCGCCTTGCAAGTTCTGTTTCAAATCCTCCGGCAGACGCGAATCGGAAATCGCACGCTGATTTAAAAACCCTTTCATCAGCTCGCCGGTTATATGCTCGCAGTCCGCCGCACTTCCGCCGTTGCCGCACAAAAGCAGCTTTCCACCCGCCTTATATGTGCCGATTATCAGGTCAAGCGCGCTTTTTATGCTTTCTTCGCACACTGCAAGACACGGGTATCTTTCAAAAAGCTCGTTCATTTTAATAATTCTCCTTTTTTATGCAGATAAGCTGTTTGTGCGACCGCAAGAGCCGCATAATCGCCGATTTCATCTCCCAATGCCGCAGGCACGATTTCGCATGTGCTTTGAGAAAGACAAAGCGCCTCACGCCGAACAACTTCCATCATGCGATCATACATCAAATCATTTGCTCTTTCGTATATACTGCCGATAACGATTTTTTCGGGATTTAAAATATCAATTAGAATAGATAATCCCATTCCCAGCTTTTCGGCGCATATGTCATATATTTTAATTGCAGCCTTGTCCCCCGCCCGTGCGCATTTGGCAACGGTTTTTGCGGTTATGAATTCTATCTCTTCCAACGATTTGCAAAACGCAGTTGTTTCCCCGCGCTCTAAATGTTCTTTTGCAATGGTTTTGGCAAGAGATGCAATGCCGCTGCCCGAACAAAAGCCTTCAAACGACCCCGCTTTTCCGTAGCCGACGGGTCCCGAATTTTCCATTCTGATGTGTCCGATTTCGCCCGCCATGCCATTTGTGCCGGCATACAGCTTGCCGTCTAATATAAGCCCCGCGCCCATGCCCGTGCCAAACGTTAAAAAAATCATGTTCTTTGTGCCTTTACCCGCACCGAATCGCCACTCAGCAAGCGCACATGCGTTTGCATCATTTTGTAAACCGCACGGCACGCCGAATTTTTCTTCAATCATTTGCACGATTTTCACATTATCCCACCCCGGAAGATTCGGGGGTGATAAAATTACGCCGCTTGAGGCGTCAAGCGGGCCGCCGCAGCTTATGCCCACGGCGTCGGCTGTCCCGAGTTGTTCAACCGCACTTAAAATATTTAAAATCGTTTCTTCTTTATTCGTTGTGTCAAATCGGATTTTCTTTAGAATTTTATCTTCATTTCCGATAACGACGGCACATTTCGTCCCGCCGATATCGATTCCCATGTAACGCATTTCGTCCCCCTCAAAAACCCTCAAACGCGTCGTATCCGCACGCTGCAAGATGTTCCAAATAGCTCTTATAATCAATATTTATGATGTTTGACGTATAGTGATTGGAATATTTTTCGCCGTTTATTTCCCACTCAATCAGATAAAAACGCTGTTCGCCCGCGTGATACGGAATGGAGTCAACTGCAACCGACGTGCTCGGCTCTGCCGTAGCTTTCCCAAAGCACACTTCCTTTTTATCTGTTAAATCGGTTACCTTATATGTCAATTCGGAAGATGCATCGAATTCGTTTACAACATGCAACGTAAGTTTATTCTCATTCGGCTCATCAAACATCAGACAAATCGGGGTTTGCGAGCGTTTTATATAAGAATACGCCAATTTTTTTACAAAATAGTAGTCTACCACCGCGTCCGAAAACTGCGGCCAGCAATCCATTAAATTCCACCACAAAATGCCTGTCCGCCGCCATTTCCCGATTCTGAACCGCTCGATAAAATATTTAACCGCCTCCGCCTGAGAAATCTGGCTTGCGCGTGCAAAATCGGCAAGGGTGTTCGGAACAGACGTGCCAAACAGCGTTGTTACCTGGTCTGCCATCAGGCGGATTCGATAAGTAAAAGGCGAAGTTTCGTCTGTTTCGGGGCTTGCGGCGTGGCTAAGCCACATTTTATTATCGATTCCCGCCCAGTTTTCGTTATTTCCCGCCGTCCAAAGGTTGGATTTCGGAATAAATTTTTCTATTGATTTGGGCGACACACAGCCGTGATACCCCGTTTCCGAGGCAAAATGACAGGCTGCTTTTTTGTAAAAATCCCCTTTGAAATAGTCACGCGGTCCCCACAAATGCTGCTCGGGCAAATCACCGCCTAGGACTGCAACCGAATCAATATAGGGCGATGAGGGCAGATACGGCCGTGTTCCGTCATGCAGACGAACTGCCTCGGACAACACGTTTCTTGTCAGTACATTATCGTTCGGGTTCTGCCTAATACGGTCGCCCCATGTATTATTCGCGCATGCGTCATTTTCGTTGTCCCCCGCCCACAAAATGACAGACGGATGATCTCTTAAGCGCTTTACAACGCAGACCGCCTCGTCATAAAGCTTTTTGCAAAATGCGTTGTCCTGCGGATACATGCCGCAGCCCATTACAAAATCCTGCCAAATCAAAATTCCGTTTTCATCACAAAATTGATAGAGTGTGTCGCTTTCATACACATTGCTGCCCCACATA